>CAZDOX010000072.1:0-6026 GCA_964507155.1 uncultured Lachnospiraceae bacterium | reverse complement strand
AATACAGTGTGTCAGTTGGGACAAAAACGCGATCATACGATCATGTTCTTCTACACTCAACCGCGATACGCGCGCAAACCCAAGGCGCCATCCCAAATCTTCACACAAATTAATGGCGTCTTCCGTGTTTTTTTCGGTGGGAACCACCAAATAGTTTGCTCCATGGAAAATGCTGTCATCGCTATTCTCAATCCCAAGGACTTCCCTTCCCGCCATCGGGTGAGCACCGATATATTCTACTCCGGCAGGAAGTGCCGCTTGGATTTGATCAACCACATATCCTTTGACTCCTGTAACGTCGGTCACAACAGTTCCCGGCCGAATCAAGTGCCCATATTGATCAATCCATTCCAGCAAAGTGGTTGGGTATAGAGTAAAAATAATTAAATTCGCTTCAGATATAAACTCTCGATTTACTTTTGTATCTCCGGAGGTAATCCATCCTCGTTCTAATGCGTAATCAATCGTCTCTTGCCGGCGAGTAATCGCGCGGATGGAAAATCCTTGTCGCGACAATGCCATAGCATAGGAACCGCCGAGCAACCCCAGACCGACAATGACGATATTTTTGTCTTTTGTTAATTGCATAAACAATGATCAATCCTTTCAATTTCGAATCATATTTTTTATAGCTCCGCATGTGAAATTTTTCCCCACCGGTGCAAAAATTGCAAATCCGCCAACGGATGGCTCCGTGCATTAATCCCTCTCCGACAGGGTCCCCATTTGAGTATGGATGCCGAGCAATTGCAGCAAATCAAAAAATTTTGGAAAACTTTTTCGCACTGCGCCTACGCCACAAATCGTACCTCCATACTTAGTTGCCAAAACAGCCAAACTCATCACCACTCGATGATCGTTATGTCCGTCCAACGGCTCAATCGGTGCATGAAGTAATGTCGGATCGACATACACCGTCCCCCCGCAGTAACCGTCACGCACGCGAATCTGCGCGCCGAACTTCTTCAGCTCTTGTTGCATAGCGTCAATTCGGTCACACTCTTTCAAGCGCAACCGATCGGTGTGCGTAAATATTGCTCCCCCCCGTTCGGCAGCTATCGTAAACAAAATAGGAGCCAAGTCGGGGCAATTCGCCAAATCAATCGTCGGCATATCCGCCGGATTTTGGCGTGGCATAGCGATGGACGAAAACAATTGATCATAGATTCGATCTCCTTGCACACTTTTTTCGTTTAACCCATGGATTTGAACCTTTCCGCCGAGGTAGTTCAACGCACCGAAAAAAGCAGCGTTGGAAGCATCACCCTCCACACGACCTTCATAAGGATGATATTGCTGCCCTCCCGGTATACGCAACGACGCTTCGTTCTCCCAGAAAACAGAAACTCCGAATTGTAAAAGCGTCGCCATCGTCAATTCAATATATGGTTTACTTTCTAAATCGGATGTTAAATGTATGGTGCTTTCGTTTTCACACAAGGAAAGCGCAAACATCATCCCGGTTATGAATTGACTACTAACATCCCCTCTCAGCTCATACTCCCCGCCGGAAAGAGGTTCTCCGGCTTCGACAATCAGTTGTCCGCCTGCTGCAAAATTATTAGGATCAACCGTTAATGTGCCAAAACGGTCCGGAAACAATTTTTCATATACAGAAAGTGGGCGTGAAAATAGTCGACTACTTCCAATTAACACGCTTTGAAATGGAGAGCGCATGCAAAGTGGGATGGTAAACCGTAATGTACTCCCACTTTCGCGGCAAACCAACGGATTATGTTGTCGAAACTTCCCTCCGCAGCCGTGAATTAATAACGTGTCTGTCCCCGTTTCATCCATACAACCGATTCGCTCAAAACGTACCCCCAAAGACGTCAATACATCCATCGTTGCCAATATATCATCCGACTCCGAAAAGCCGAACAATCTACTTGTCCCATCGGCAAGAGCAGCTCCGATCAACAGCCGGTGCAATACACTTTTGGACGGTGGTGCAAAGATGCTCCCCTCTGCCGTCCCCGGCGAAATAATCGCTGTATCGGTTGATAACCTATGGTCCGTCATATATTCTCAACCCCTTGTGTTTTTTGTTCGGATTCGGATAGATGCTGCAATAACAATGAAATCGCCTCTAAATATCCGTTTGTTCCGTGCCCCATAATTGTCGCAATACATGCTTGGCGAATATAGCTGATTTTCCGAAACTCCTCTCTCTCATCAACTCGCGATATATGTACCTCCACCGTTGGGATGCCCACTGCCTGAATCGCGTCTAAAATAGCAATGCTGGTATGCGTATATGCCCCGGGGTTAAACACGATCCCGTCCACCTTCCCGTAAGACGCTTGAATTTCATCCACCAAATCGCCTTCATGATTGGTCTGAACGCAACGCACTGCTACGCCAACGGATTTCGCATATTCAGATATTTTTTCAACCAGTGTTTGATACGTTTCGTGCCCATAGATAGTTGGCTCACGAATTCCAAGCATATTTAAGTTCGGTCCGTTAAGCACCAGTAGCGTTGTTGACATCACCATTCCCCTCCCAATCGAAAAGATTTTCAAAAGCTTTTGCTACTTGTTCCGCCGTTGCAAAAACATCGCCCTTAACATAGATTGTGGCATCTGCCGCCCCACGATATAAATCAATCCTTTCGCGGTATCGTTGCATGAGTTGTTCGCGGCTGCTGGACAGCGGACGATCTTGACCAATCGGTAGCAATTCCGGCGGTCGATCCAAAAAAATCAATCTCCCGTTTCGACGAAGACTCTGAATATTTTCTTGTTGCAAAACAGCGCCTCCACCTGTTGCAACGACCAACCCATTCCCGGATGCGACCAATCGAACAGCCATTTTTTCCAGCTCACGAAAAGCCTCTTCCCCATTTTCATTGAGTAAAGAACTCGGCTTTTTCCCGGTCATGGCATGCACTACTTGATCTGTGTCCAAAAACTCGCGATGGTATTTTTTTGCCAAGAGTTTGCCGATGCTGCTTTTTCCGCTTCCGGGCATGCCAATTAAAACAATATTTTCTTTGCTCATGCACATACTGCGATGCGCAGTCCATATACGGTCGGCCGGCAACGGCATGTCCAAAAAGCGCGCCGCCGCTTCCGCCGCTTGCATGACCAACATAGTTAATCCACCGCAAGCACGTAATCCTCGCGACTTAGCCTCCAAAACCAAATTACTGCGAAGCGGGTGGTAAATCACATCGACCACGCTCTCTAAGTGCGGAAACTCTTCCAACTCGATTTGGTATGGCATGGCGTTTTGGGTTGGATACATGCCAACCGGTGTGGTATTAATCAACACCTGTGCATCACAAAATGTCTTTTTTGCCGCTTCGTAGCTTAAATATGCCGAATGGTTCGATCTTGACACCAAGCCAATACGATTTGCTCCCATATGTGCCGCAACCGCCCGAGCAGTACGCGATGTTCCGCCCGTGCCAAGAATCAGCACATTCTTTCCATTTATATCGATCTTTTCCCGTTCCAGTAAGCATTTTAAACCCCAAAAATCCGTATTGTCACCGTACAGCTTTCCTCCACGGTTCACAATCGTGTTTACCGCCCCAATATCACGCGCGATTGGGGACAATTCATCTAAATACGGAATAACCGTTTGCTTATATGGGATCGTTACGTTAATTCCTCGAAAATCGCGTTGATGCAAAAAGCTTTCAACCTCGTCTGGCGCCAACTCACACAACTCATAGGGATAATCTGCCAGCAATTTGTGAATTTCTTTTGAAAAACTATGCCCGAGATGCTCGGCAATGCAGCCGTATTCCATAGCCGTTCTCTTCCTTTCACTGATACTTATTTAATAATTTTTTCTTTTTTAAGCACATCATATTAAAGCGTCGTTGCCATCGCGCTGAAGCAATGTATCAGCAACAACAATCGCCGCCATACTGTCAACAACCACCCGTGCACGATGTGCAACACAAGGATCATGTCTACCCGCGACCTCCACCGCCGCATCGCATTGCTTGCAAAAATCAACCGTCTGTTGCTTTTTAGAAATAGAGGGCGTTGGTTTAATCGCACAGCGAAAAACAAGTGGCATGCCGTTTGAGATTCCTCCATTGATTCCACCGTTGTGATTGGTAGTCGAAACAACACGTCCATCTTTCATACATAGCGGATCGTTCGCCATGCTTCCTCTTAGCTCACTCACGGCGAAACCGCTGCCAAACTCCACGCCCTTTACCGCCGGGATGCTAAACAGCGCGTGAGAGAGCTGACTTTCCATGCTGTCAAACCACGGTTCGCCCAAACCGACCGGCAGCCCGACGATAGCGCTTTCCAAAAGTCCACCGACACTGTCGCTACACCCTTTCGCGTCATCGATTGCTGCCATCATGTGTTCTCCTGCCTGCTGATCCAGCACAGGGAAAATACGTTCATTCAATGTGCGTATCTGTTCACGCAAAACCGCATCTTCCCCATAAGCTGCTCCGTCTAAGGGAATGTCCCTATACCCGGCACAATGAGATAGATGTGTGCCGATTTCTATATTTTTACGTCGCAATGCCGGCAACAAAATCCCCCCAACCGCGACAAGTGCTGCGGTAATTCGACCGGAAAAATGGCCACCACCACGATAATCTTGGAATCCATGGTATTTGCACTGTGCCGTATAATCCGCATGCCCGGGCCGTGCCACACCGGGGGTATAATCCCCGCTTTTTGTGTCGCCGTTTGCAATGATTAAGCAGAGTGGCGTTCCCGTTGTTTTCCCGTTAAACACTCCGCTGACAATCCGCCACGGATCCGCTTCTTGGCGTGACGTAGAGATGCGGCCATATGGACGTCTGAGAGTCAGCTGGTGGTTGATATAAGTCTCCTCAACCGGGATCCCGGGCGATATGCCATCTACAACGGCGCCGACAGCCTCTCCGTGGCTTTCGCCGAATATGGTTACTTTCAATGCATTTCCAAAAGTATTTTTTGACATATAAATGGAATCTCCGTTCTGCCGCCCTGCAACGGCGTAAAATTCAGTAAATTTTTTCGGGGTTCGCCGTTACGGCAATCTCTTTTCGTCAGAGTCACCGGTTATGATAGTCTTGCAATCAAATCTTCCGGCGTTGCCCATTCAAATAGAAACGATCCAATCTCATGACAACAAACAACATGTACTGCTCCGTGATCTGCTTTTTTATCATGACGAATTGCTTCAAGCAGTGCTTGCCCGGAAACAGAAGGTGGAACTTCCGTTGGCAAACCTAATTGTTTCAATACTCTTGCCACACGTGGCTGAAGCGATTCACTACACATCGGCAACATTCCGATCGCGACACACTCGCCATGATACAGCGCCCCCAAGTCGACACAACTCTCAACCGCATGTCCTATGGTATGCCCAAAATTAAGCACTTGGCGAAATCCGGTTTCCGTTTCATCTTGTTGTACAACATCCCGTTTGGCTATAATAGATTTTGCAATAATGTCCGTCATCCGAAGCAAGATGGCATCATCGGCAATGTCGGACAGTAAATCTCCCTCGCTGCGCAGCGGAAGCCTCAAATCCTCCAACGCGTCAAACAATTCCGCATCTAACGTTAAACCCATTTTTAAAGCTTCTGCCAGTCCATTGGTCACGTGTCGAAGCGGGAGCGTCAACAAAACATCCGGGTCAATGACAACCACGCGCGGTTGATAAAAGGCACCTATCATATTCTTGTATCCGCCAAAGTCAACTGCCGTTTTCCCTCCGACCGAAGAATCTACTTGTGACAAAACGGTCGTTGGTACATTAAAAAAGTCGATCCCTCGCATATAGGTAGCCGCTACAAAGCCGGCCAAATCGCCAACCACGCCTCCGCCAACCGCGATAATCGCATCGCGTCGGGAGAATTGCGCGTCCAATAACCTCTTTTGCAAAGCCAAAAATGTATCCATGCTTTTATATTTTTCACCGGACGGGAAGATATATGTCATCGTATCACAATCGTTGCTCTGCAAGCATGCAACGACACGAGATACATGAATTTGCGGAACGCCGCTATCGCTCACAACACATACCCGTCTATTTTTACCCACATACTCTCCGAT
>CAZDOX010000071.1:0-6083 GCA_964507155.1 uncultured Lachnospiraceae bacterium | reverse complement strand
GGTAAAAATTTTGGCACCGACGCCAAGGACGAACCCCTCGGCACGGCTATCGATGGCAACCGAGGCAATGGAGTTGGAAAAACCGGTAATGGGAACCAGCGTTCCCGCTCCGGCAAATCGAGCTATGTCATCAAACACGCCAAACCCCGTCAAACATGCGGCAACGGCGATCAAGGTGATGGATGTCCATGTCCCCGCCGTTTTTTCCGACAGGGACACAACGGATTCAAAGAATGTTTTCAAGCCTTGTCCCAGCGTGCAAATGCCGCCGCCCACCAAAAAAGCGCGAAGGCAATTCAAAAGGAGCTGTGAGTGCGGCGCATGCGCGTCGGCAAAACGACGATACGTTTTTTTCGACATTTGAAACATCGCAAAAACCTCTCTTTACCTTTTATCAATGATTGATCCACAATCAATGACAGTGTTCCCCGGCTTGGCGCATTTATGCATAGTCACATAGTCGTGTCGGTGATCGGTAAAAAGGCGATCAGCTGCGGTAAGCACGGTAGGATGATACGTTCAGCACGGTTTCTCCGTCGATCTGCAATGCCGTCGGGCGGTCAAACGTTACCGTAATGTCTTTTCCCTCCAGAACATGGACCAAATCTTTGTGTGCGACGTGTTTTCCTTTGAAAATGGAGGGAAAAATCATGAGCGTTCGCAATTTTCCCGCCCCTTGGAAAACCATAATCGACAGCGTTTTTTTCTCACCTTTTCGTTGCTGATTCGGCGTCGGCATCATTCCTCCTCCGTAAAATCTCCCGTTCATGGTCGGTGCCAGCCATACATGCCGATACCGATAGGTGGTACCATCCACGGTAATTTGCGCATCGGTCGGTTTATAATGAAAGAGCAATCCCTTGATCGCAATGGAAGAATAGCGAATCGGTTTGTCGCTTTTCTCTTTCATTTTGTCACCGATCTCACAGCAATAACCGTCAATCCCGTAACCCACGCCGTTGAGAAAACGATAAGTTCTCCCGTTGACTTCCACGTAAGGAAGATTTTTTAAGTATTCCGTAATACGAAACGGCGCGTCTCCCGCATGCTTGCCCAAATCAAGAGCAAAATCGTTTCCCGTTCCGATAGGATAGTATAAAATTTCATTTTTAATTTCCGTTTCGTCCGTCACATTAACAAACCGATTCAGTGTGCCGTCCCCGCCGCACAAAATGATGTAGTCTTCCGGGCGCAAGGAAAACAATGAGTGCTCGTAGGTTTCCGGCTTGGTCATGTCGCACCATTCCACCTCGTCGTCGATCATCTCTTGCAACGCCGCCAATTTGTTGTCCATGTTTCCCATTCCCGCTAACGGATTATAAAATATGTATGCCTTTGCCATGTCATCTCCCACCCGACATTGTTCTCCTTTTTTGTCGGTGCTTATATATTGTTAACTTAAAATATGTTCGGTTTTACATTTACGGTTTACGTTGCGACGACCGGTGCGTCGTCATCCAAAGGAATAAACGCACGGTGGCGTCCTCGACCTGCCAGCAAGATTACGGCGGTAATCAAGGCGCCAAGGGATTCCAACAACATATCCATCATGGAATCGATCAAACCGATATCCAAATACCCTTGAATCGGAACGGATTCGCCGTTAATGGTAACTTCCGAAATCTCATCGATCGATCCGATAACGCCGACGTCGCCTCCCAGCACGTAAGAATGAATTTCCGTAATAATCGTGTCATGCTGCATATCGGTGTGAAACACACAATCCATGCCAAATTCAAAAAACTCCCACGTCAGTGCCAATGCCATCGAAAAGCACAAAGCAAAAACCACGCCGCCGATGACGATTTTTTTCGACCCGCGAGCCAGTTTTTCAAACAAGAAAAATCCAAACAGCGCGAATAAGACGCCGCCGGAAATATGTAACAGTTTATCCCACCATGTCAGCGTATGATACAATTGATACGCCTCGCCCAAAATAGGACCGATGGTGTAAAATCTCGAATAAAAATACACGGGGGTCACAATTTTGCATTGAAAGATCCATTCCAACATTTCCGGAATCAGCACCATGGCCATCGTTCCGAATGCCAACGGAATGTGCTCATAGCGTTTTTGTGCAAAAAGCATGATTATAGTCGCCAGTGCAAAAAGTTCACCCGCGACGATGGTGATCCGTCGCCACAGCATTTCTCGTTTTCCGATGGATGTCGACCCAACCGTCATGCGCGAGGCAATTTGTTTACTGATTGTCATCTTCTTATCCCTCTTTTGTCCCAATTGATTTTTAAGCGCGGTTCAAAATATTCATAAATTCGTCGCCGGTAATGGTTTCGTTTTGATACAAATATTGTGCCAGTTCGTGAAGTTTTGCTTTGTTTTCTTCCAATATTTTTTTGGCTTTTTGGTACTGCTGCTGAATCAATGCCATCACCTTTTTGTCAATTTCACGTTGCGTCTGCGCAGAACATGCTACGGAGGTTTCCCCGCCGAGATATTGATTGGACAATGTTTCCAGTGCCACCATGCCGAATTCCTCGCTCATGCCAAAGCGCGTCACCATGGCGCGCGCCAATTTGGTCGCCTGCTCGATATCGTTGGAAGCGCCCGTGGTGATCGACCCGATCACCAGTTCTTCCGCCGCGCGTCCGCCCGTGTAAGTGGCAATTTTATTTTCTATCTCCTCTTTGGTCATCAAATAATGATTTCCCTCCTCCACCTGCATGGTGTAGCCGAGCGCGCCCGAGGTACGAGGAACAATGGTAATTTTTTGCACCGGTGCCGAATTACTCTGCTTGGCGGCAACCAGCGCATGACCGACCTCATGGTAGGCGACAACCATCTTTTCTTTATCGGTCAAAATTCCGTTCTTCTTTTGATATCCGGCAATGACCGTCTCTATGCTTTCTTCCAAATCCGCTTGCGTGGCTGTTTTTCTTCCCTGACGCACGGCACGCAACGCCGCCTCGTTGACCATGTTCGCCAACTCCGCACCGGATGCACCCGATGCCATTCTGGCGATGTGGGTAAAATCAATGGACGGGTCGTACTTGATTTTTTTGGCATGAACGCGCAAAATGGCCTCTCGCCCTTTCAAATCGGGAAGTTCCACCGGTACGCGGCGATCAAAACGTCCCGGGCGCGTCAGCGCGGGATCCAACGTTTCGGGGCGATTGGTTGCCGCCAAAATAATCACGCCGGTATTTCCCTCAAATCCATCCATTTCCGTGAGCAGCTGATTGAGCGTTTGCTCGCGTTCGTCGTTGCGTCCCCCGCCGACGGTATCGCGCTTTTGTCCGATGGCATCGATTTCATCGATAAAAACGATGCACGGCGCTTTTTCCTTGGCTTGCTTAAATAAATCTCTGACTTTGGAAGCGCCCATTCCGACAAACATTTCCACGAATTCCGATCCGGACATGGCGAAAAACGTAACATTCGCCTCTCCCGCCACGGCTTTTGCCAGCATGGTTTTTCCCGTTCCGGGAGGACCGACGAGCAGCAATCCCTTTGGCATTTTGGCACCGATTTCCTCGTATCGTTTCGGGTCATGCAGATAATCCACGATTTCGGATAGGCTCTCCTTTGCCTCGTCCTCCCCGGCAACATCCGCAAACTGAATTCCGTTGGACGATTGCACGTAAACTTTCGCATTGCTTTTTCCCATGTTGAACATCATGGAATTTTGCCCGCCCATTTTTTTGACCATATGGTGCGAAATGAAGCGGCCGATCAAAATAAACAACCCGATGGGCAAAACCCAGTTGAAAAGCAATTCCATAAACAGCGACGGCTGTTCGACAATTTGCCCGGAGAACTCGGCGCCGGCGCTGTACAAGCGTTCGGTCAGCGTCGGGTCGTTGACAATTCCCGTTTTGTAATAATGCTCCTTGGCTTGATCCGTAAAGGTGATTTGATTATCGGTTTCGTTGATCTCCACCAATCCGACATTTCCCTCGTCCACCATGGTCATAAAAGTGCCGTAATCCACTTTCGTTATTTGATGTTCCATCATCCACGGATATAGGATCAAATTGAACACCAGCATAATGGCCAAAGCGATTCCGTAAAAAATCAAGAGCGGCTTTCTGTTTTTCTTTACTTCATTCATTTAAAATCTCCATTCCGCCGCCGCTCGGCGGCACAAATTGCTACGCGTGAAACAAGTGAACTTTGCCCTTTTGGAGCGTTGAACTTTCACGCTATACGCTCCTTATGCGATCATTTTCCCTATAACAATCATAGTATAGCAAAATATTTACAACTCAACATCAATTTTAGATCAATTATTGTTGAAGTTTCGTTTTTTCTCGAAAATACAGCCGCCACAGTGACGTTTTTAAAAAAAAGACTTGTATTATAGTAAAATATGGTAAAATGAATGGACCCAACCACGGTCTATTACCACCAAGGAGGTTTTTATGAAGCTATCCATTCGTCAAATTTCAAAAGCCTACGGCACCAACAAGGCGCTGTCCGACTTCACCGCCGACCTGACGCCGGGCATTTATGCTCTCTTGGGCCCCAACGGTTCGGGAAAATCGACGTTGATGAATATCATCACCGACAATCTCAAAGCGGACAGCGGCAGCATCACCTACGCGGACGACGAGGGGGAGGGCGAAGATGTCCTCAAAATGGGCGTGCGTTTTCGCAGTCTTCTTGGTTTTATGCCTCAGTACCCGGGCATGTATCCGACCTTTACCGTAGAGCAGTTCCTTTGGTATATGGCTTCGCTCAAGGACGTCGGTGCGCACTTGAAAGGAAAAGCAAGAAAACAGTACGTCGCGGACGAGATTGCGGCGCTGCTCAAAGCCGTGGAACTGGACGACGTGCCTCATCGCAAAATCGGCGCACTGTCGGGTGGTATGAAGCAGCGTTTGGCGCTGGCACAAGCGGTGCTGGGCGACTCAAAAATTCTGATTCTCGACGAGCCGACCGCCGGTCTTGACCCCAAGCAGCGTATCGCCATCCGAAACTACATTTCCCGCATAGCCTTTGACAAAATCGTTATCATCGCCACGCACGTCGTGTCGGACATTGAGTACATCGCGCGTGAGATCATCATGCTCAAAAAGGGCGTGGTCGTCGATCACGCACCGCCCGCCGAACTGACCGCCAAGATTGAGGGCAAAGTGTTCAACGTTCCTTGCGCCGAGGCTGACGTTGCCGCGCTGCAGCAACAATTCCGCGTCATCAGCATCAACCGTGACGAGCAAACGGGACAGGTGCTCTTGCGCGTGCTCGCCGAACAGCCTCCCACGTCCGACAGCAAAACAACCGCGCCGACGCTGGAGGACTATTATCTGTATGTGTTCGGAGAAGAATGATACCATACATGGTCGCGTATCGACAGAGTGATTGAGTCCCGTCTGTTTGAATGAGTCTTGCGATTCTGCAGCAGAACTTGATCACTTTTTGGGTTTTCACAAAAAATGGGGGATGAGCAGATCTGTCGCATTTGCTTTTATATAATCCGAACGTCGTTTGCCACGCGGCATCTGTGACGCACCCGCAAGAGAACGGCGTGAGGAACTTCCCTCACCCCCTGCCCCCTCTCCCGCGTGTGGGAGAGGGGGTGGCGTTAGTTTTTCTTGTCAGGGGAGCACGCTCCCCTGACGACCCCACGATGGTAGCCAGGTAGGATTGCTGAAAGTTTTTGCGCAGCCTATCGGACAGCAGGCATCCTTTTTATAAAAAGTTCTTGAAAAGGGGTGTGTGGAACCATCTCATACGCCGAAGTTTCCGCCCCCGCGCCCTTTGCTTTGGCGGCGTCCTCTTCCGTGCTCCGTAGGGACCGGCGTCCTCGACGGTCCGTTCCCCCGCACCCGGCAAACGACGCCAAAATCTCTTGCGACACAGACACTCAAACGCCGATAATTGTGAAGAACCCACTTTTTTATATTTTTCCTCCTCTTGTTTCACTTTTTTGCCGACCCGACAAATTTTTCCCACAAAATCCTCTGTAATTGTTTACAAAATGAGAAAAATATGGTATACTGTTATAATCGGAGTGTGATGAATCGTTCGCACACCAATGTATTATGAGTATTATGAAAGGAATGGTCATAAGTCTGAAAAACGGATCGTTTTTCAGACCGAAGTTTTGCGACTTTCGCGTCACC
>CAZDOX010000070.1:0-6083 GCA_964507155.1 uncultured Lachnospiraceae bacterium | reverse complement strand
ATATCCTCCTCAGCATCATTTTCTCTGCGAAAAAGTAAATGCTGTTGCCCTGGGGCCCAATCGAAAAAATCTTGACATAAAAGCAAAATTGTGGTATAATATACGCGGCGTAACATTTGTGCGAACAAAGTGTGGCCGCGCACCGAGAATTTCGCGAAGCGAAATTCTCCCGAAGTTTTTATAAAACTGTGGTATCATATACGCGGCGCAACATTTGTGCGAACAAAGTGTGGCCGCGCACCGAGAATTTCGCGAAGCGAAATTCTCCCGAAGTTTTTATAAAACTGTGGTATAATATACGCGGCGTAACATTTGTGCGAACAAAGTATAGCCGCGCACCGAGAATTTCACGAAGCGAAATTCTCCCGTAATTCCCAAATATTTATGATATAATGGTAGAAAATTTTTGAATCGAGGTACATGGTCATGGCTTCACACGACACGCTTACGATCCCGCAGGGTTATCGTTCGATTTTGACGACCAGACAAACACAAATTGCCATCAAAAAGGTGAAAGATTTTTTTCAGCAGAACCTTGCGGTGGAGCTGAATTTGACGCGCGTCAGTGCGCCTCTGTTTGTTTTGTCCGACAGCGGTTTGAACGACAATTTGAATGGGACGGAACGTCCGGTGAGCTTTGATTTGCGCGGCGGGGAGCGGTTGGAAATTGTACATTCTCTGGCCAAGTGGAAGCGTATGGCGCTGAAGAACTATGGCTTTGAAGTTCATGAGGGTTTATATACCGATATGAATGCCATTCGCCGTGACGAGGTTGTGGATAACTTGCATTCCATGTTTGTCGATCAGTGGGATTGGGAAAAAATCATCACCAAGGAAGAGCGAACCGAAGAAACGCTCAAGCAGGCCGTTCGTTATATTTACGAGGCGCTCAAACACACGGAAACGTATATCGCCAACGACTATTTATTGGGTTCTCGTATGCTGCCGGATCAAATTACGTTTGTGACGACGCAAGAGTTGGAAGATCGGTGGCCCAAGGCAACGGCAAAGCAGCGCGAATACAATATTGTTCGGGAACACGGCGCGGTTTTTCTGATGCAAATCGGCGGAGCGCTGAAAAGCGGCTGCGCGCACGACGGACGCGCGCCCGATTATGATGATTGGACGCTCAACGGTGATATTTTGGTTTACTATCCCGTGTTGGATGTCGCGCTGGAATTATCGTCTATGGGAATCCGCGTCGACGAAGCGGCGTTGAAGCGGCAGCTTGCCCTATGCGGGTGCCCGGAGCGCGCCGATTTACCTTTCCACCGCGCGCTTTTGAACGGAGAGTTGCCGTATACGATCGGTGGCGGAATTGGTCAGTCGCGTATGTGCATGTTTTTCTTGCGCAAGGCACACATCGGAGAGGTGCAATCCTCGGTCTGGCCCGAAGAAACGGTTCGTCGCTGCCGGGAAGCGGGAATCCAATTGTTATAAAATCAAGGGGACGGCTCTTAGCGAGTTGTCCCCCCTTTTTTGCGTGCCGTTTGTGCCGTTTATTTTTCGGGATCCAAGTATTTCCAACAATCGGCCAAATAATTGACCCCGGACCATACCGTGAAAACAATCGCTATGGCGGTGACCAAATAGGTCAGGGCGTAGAATCCGTAAAAATAGAAATCGGGTATGACGCGGCTGATTAAATCGTGAGCCATCGGCTCTGCCAGAGCCAGTATGATGCAGATCATCTGCGTTACCGTTTTGATTTTTCCCAGCATATTCGCCGCGACCACCACATTGGCTTTGGTGGAAGCGATCAGGCGAATGGACGCCACGGCGAGCTCGCGGAAAATGGTGACAATCAACATCGCCATAAAAATCCAGAACATCCATGCGTTGGAGGTGTGGTATCGACAAACAATGCCGAAAATCGCAGCGATCACCATAAATTTGTCCGCCAGAGGGTCCAAAAATTTCCCGAAATCCGTGATCAGGTGATCGCGGCGCGCAATTTTTCCGTCAAAATAATCGGTAATGGAAGCGCCGGAAAAGACAATCAGGGCGATCAAATTATGAATCAGGGAATAGGGCAGAAGCATGACCAGTAAAATCACGGGAACCAGCAGCAGCCGCAACACGGTCAGCTTATTGGGAAGATTCATTTTCATCGGATCAGGTCCTCACTTTTCCTTTATTTTTGTATTTTGGCGTCGGTATGATCGACAGTTACGCTCGATCCGACGGCAAAACCGTACAAGTCGTAGTCCATCACCTCGCGCACCTTGACATCCAAGAAAGATCCGGGAGCGATGCGTGTTTCGCTGCGGAAATATACTTTTCCGTCAATCTCCGGGGCGTCTGCCGCGCTGCGTCCGAAATGAACTTCGCCGACCGGGTCATAATCTTCGCACAGCACGCGGACGGTCGAACCGATTTTTTCTTCGTTCTGTTGTTCGTTGATGTGCATTTGCATTTTCATCAATATATCCATGCGATTTTGCTTGGTTTGCTCATCGATCTGCCGGTCAAACGTTGCGGCGGGCGTCCCCTCTTCCGGGGAATAGGTGAAGACGCCGACGTGCTCAAAGCGTTCTTCTTTGACAAAGTTGCACAGTTCCTCAAAATCTTGCTCGGTCTCTCCGGGAAATCCGACGATAAAGGTGGTTCGAATCACAAGGCCCGGAATCTCGCGGCGCAGCTTTTTCACCACTTGACGAATCATCTTTTGATCGCCGTGGCGATTCATGGCGGTCAACATGTGGTCGGAGATATGTTGCAGGGGCAAATCGATGTATTTTAAAATTCGATCGTTGTCGCGAATTTCCGCAATCAGCTCGTCCGTGACTTTGTCCGGGTAGCAGTACAGCAGGCGAATCCACGGGATGTCCGTTTCCTCGGTTAAACGGTGCAGCAGTTCGTGCAACGCGTAGTGACCGTACAAATCCAAGCCGTAACGGGTAATATCTTGCGCCACCACCGTCAACTCGCGCACGCCGAGCGCGTCCAAGTTCTTGGCTTCTTGTACAATATCTTCCATCGGACGACTGCGGAACTTCCCGCGGATGGAGGGAATGGCGCAGTAGGCGCAACGGTTGTCGCACCCCTCGGCGATTTTGATGTACGCGGCATATTCCGGTGTGGTCAAAACGCGATCGCCGCCAAGGCGTACTTGCTCTTTGTCGTCAAACGAGCGGTATTTTTCGCTTGCTTTCTTTTTTCCTTTTTGTGTCACCGCCTGGATGGCTTCCACGATGTGATGGATGGAACCGACGCCGAGCAGTGCGTCGACTTCCGGCAATTCGGTCAAAACCTCCTCGCGGTAACGCTCTGCCAAACACCCCGTGACGATAATGGCTTGCAGTTTGGCGTGTTTTTTCAGCCAAGCAATATCCAAAATGTTATCAATCGCTTCTTTTTTGGCGCTTTCGATAAAAGCGCAAGTGTTGATAATGACCACGTCCGCTTCGGTTTCGTCCGGCGTAATTTCGTAGCCGGCTTGCAAAACCTCGTGCAGCATAACCTCGGTATCCAATTGATTTTTCGGACATCCCAGCGAAACAAATCCGATTTTCATGTAAAAAACCTCTTCCCGGCCCATAGCCGAACATAGAACATCAATGATCCATGACAAATTCTGTTATATCACCGTATATCATAGCACATATTGTGCAAAAAGTCAAGGAATTTGCAAAGAACTTTTTATCGCGGCGGCATTTTCGCGCGAATGGAAATGTTAGAGCCGGAGGAGGAGAGACAAATTTGTGGGGAATGTGACGATGGACGGAAAAAAGTTCGTAAAAAAATCACAAAAAAGATAAAATATGTTTTAAATGCGTTAAAGAAAGCGGCGTATAATAAAATCAACGTCAAATATCTTGACTTGATTTTGAAGGAGTTGGGTCACATGAACCAAATCATAGAAATAGAAAAAGAAGCGGCGATGACCGATGAAGTCTTGTTGGACCGCTTCGAGCAGGGTGTGAACCTTGCCGCCAATTACAAACAGCTTATGGCTTACTACCACTGTGCCATGTTGGAAATTGAAACCAAGTTTAAAGTGTTAAGTTACGCCTTCTCTTTGCAGCAAGACCGAAATCCGATCACCAATATCAAAACGCGCCTGAAGTCCCCCATGAGTATTGTGGACAAATTGCGGCGAAAAAATCTTCCGTTTACCTTGACGTCGTTGGAGCAAAATCTCACCGATATTGCCGGGGTGCGCGTGATTTGTTCCTTTCCCGAGGACGTCTATCGACTGGCGGACGCGCTGCTTTCTCAAGACGATATTACTTTGATTGCAAAAAAAGATTACATTGCCGCCCCCAAGTCGAACGGCTATCGCTCGCTGCACCTCATCGTCGCGGTGCCTATTTTTCTTGCTCATGAAAAGCGGTTGATGCGCGTGGAAATCCAGCTGCGCACCATCGCCATGGATTTTTGGGCAGAGTTGGAGCACCAACTGCGGTACAAGAAAGATGTGGTATTCACCGAGGAAATGGCAAAGGAGTTGTCCGAATGTGCCGACATCAGCGCGGCGCTGGATATGCGCATGGAGCTGCTGCGCCGCTCCGTGTTTGCCTCAGGCGACGAGCAGGAAGAACATAAACATACCATCATAGAATCGGGGGATATTTCATGAAGCAATTTTTTTCTCGTATGGCATCGCGTTGGCGCCGCCGCATGGCGGGGCGTTACGGCTCCGACGAGCTGACGCTGTTTTTGATGGGCGCGGCATTGGTGTTTCTTCTTTTGTCCGCCGTGCGCGTGCTGTGGTTCTTTTATTTTATCGGCGCGGCACTGCTGGTGTATGCCACGTTTCGCTCGCTTTCGCGCAACATAGCAAAGCGGCAAAAAGAGCGCGCCGTATATTTGCGTATTCTTGCCAAACCGCGCCGTTGGATCAAACTGCGGCATAACAAATTCCGTGATCGCAAAACGCACAAATACTTCCGCTGCCGCCACTGCCGCGCGATTTTGCGCGTACCGAAAGGCAAAGGTGTGTTGGACGTCACCTGCCCGCGTTGCCATCAAATTACCGTGAAAAAAACGTGAATCTACGGATTCGCGCGACTTTTTTGCCGACAAGGATGAGGGGAGCGTTTTTCCTTGTCCGCGTCTTGACAAAATGAGAGAATTTTCGTATAATATAACCGTGATACGCAAAGAACCTATGGCAAAAGGAGAATTTGAGGCGTGCGTGACTGGTTATTTTGTATTCTTGAAGTGCTGGTGTATACCTTTGGCGTGATGAGTGTTTGTGCTTACGGAATTGAACTGTGCCATCGAGCCACGTATGCTCTGCTCGGTCGGCGCGCCTCCCGCTTTTTTTGGTATGCCACAGCGCTGCCCGGCGCCCCCGTTCACGAGGTGGGACATGCGTTGTTTTGCCCGATTTTTGCTCATCGGATCGAGCGGTTTCGTCCGTTTCCCGTGGGGCAGAACGCGGCATGCGTGGAACACAGCTACAATCGTCGCAACCCGTGGGCGGCATTTGGCAATATCGTGATCGGTATCGGCCCGATTTTATCCGGCTTTGCCGTGATGATCGCCGTGCTGTACGGCATTTTTCCCGACGCGATGCACACTTGTGCCGACGCCGTGTCCGAAATTTGCCGTTCCGGCAGCGTCGGCGGGCAACAGCCGATTCGCTTTCCGCTTGCGTTTCTTGGCGCGATGGTAAGGGAATCCTCCACGCCCCATTGGTTGCATCCGATCGGCTGGTATTTGCTGTTGTCCATGTCGCTGCACGTTCGATTGAGCACCGCGGATTTGCGCAGCATGGCGCCCGGTATTCCGTGGGCGGTCCTTGCCGCTGTTTTGATTGCCACTGTCATCGTATTGCTCGGCTCTAACGCGACGGCGGCTGCCACGACGGCGTTGCAATCTTTCGCTTTGCTGCAATGCGCCCTCTTTACGCTGATTTTTCTGTTTTCATTTCTTTGCCTTGCCTTTTCTGCCGTGTACCGCATGTTATCCGGCATTTTTCGTGCATAAACGGTTGAAAATTAAGGTTCTTCATACTTATCGGTGCATCCCACCGTCAACCGCCCGTGGGGTCGTCAGGGGAGCGTGCTCCCCTGACAAGAAAAACTAACGATACCCCCTCGCCCGCGTGCGGGAGAGGGGGCAGGGGGTGAGGG
>CAZDOX010000069.1:0-6178 GCA_964507155.1 uncultured Lachnospiraceae bacterium | reverse complement strand
ATTATGCAAAAAAATATGGTATACTTACCACGGAACGTTTTTACGTTTACCATTGGTCATTGAGGAAGGGAGATTATTATGTTACACATTCTTGAAAACGACGTACTTCGCGTCACCGTGGACGATCACGGCGCGCAGCTCATGTCCATCGTGGGCAAAAAAGATCATACCGAATATCTCTGGCAAGGAGACGCTCGCTACTGGTCGGACCGCGCCATCCTGCTGTTTCCCATTTGCGGCAGATTGGAAGAAGGTCGCTACACCTTTGAGGGAAAAAGCTACGACATGAACATTCACGGGTTTATTCGCCATGCGGATTTGACGGTGGAGCAAGAAAGCGACACCGAGCTGGCGCTGTCCTTTTGCGATAACGAGCAAACTCTGGCGCAATATCCCTTTTCTTTCCGCTACCGGGTCACGTTTGCCCTGCAAGGCGATCGCATCATTCACCGCTTCCTTGTGACCAACACGGGAGATCGAACGCTGCCCTTTAGCATCGGCGGACATCCCGGGTTCAACGTCCCTTTGGAGCGCGGCGGCGATTTTTCCGATTACTACATCGAATTTTCTGCCGTGACGCCCGTCAAAAAGCTTTTGCTGACCGACCGCTGCTTTATGACCGACAAGAGGGAGCCGTTTGCTCTGGAAGACGGAACAAAATACCGTTTGCATCACGATATGTTCGATCACGACGCCATTTTCCTGACCGACATGGCGCCCGCCGTCACGTTGACCTCGGATCAAACCGAGAAAGCGGTCACCGTGTCGTACACCAACATGCCGTATCTCGGTTTGTGGCACAAGCCGCATACCGAAGCACCGTATTTGTGCATTGAGCCGTGGAACGGCATGCCCTCCGACGACGGCACCGTGGACGACATGGCAACCAAAAAATACATGATTCGTCTTCCCGCAAAAAAGAGCGAAACCTTTGAATTTACCATTCAAATCACACAGTAAAAATCGAAAAAAACTATTGCTTTTTCCCTTGCGATTTGATATAATAAGCTCATCCCTTGATCTTCCGTATCAAAGGAAATTTCCGTGCGGCAGCTTACGGCATTTTTCGTCCAAGTTCGCCCCACGCAAAAAATTATGCTGCCGCAAGGCGGCGGAATGGAGATAGTTATGACTCTTTACGACAAAATTGCCTTGCTTGGCGCCTTTCGCGGTCAATCTGCCGCAAGCGCCCGCATTGTCAGCGAAATCGGTTTTGCTGCCGAATTGTCCACCGCAAGGAATCATGTCTACGACGAGATCGTGGATCGGGCGGCGCAGTATGTGCTGGACGCTCGGGCGCGCGACGGTGTTGTGACCAACGCGGTCTGCCGCGAAGCGGAACAAATTCTCATGCCCTTGTCCGACGACGCCAAATCGTTTACCGTTCATTGCATTTCTCATGCGCACATCGATATGAACTGGATGTGGGGCTACCAAGAAACGACGTCGGTCACGGTCGATACGTTCCGAACCGTCTTGGATTTAATGAAAGAGTACCCCCATCTCACGTTTGCGCAATCGCAAGCATCGACTTATGAAATTATTGAGCAGTACGCGCCGGAAATGCTCGACGAAATCAAGGCGCGCGTCAAAGAAGGTCGCTGGGAAGTCAGTGCCTCCACCTGGGTGGAAACCGACAAAAATATGCCGTGCGGCGAATCCCTGGCGCGTCATATTCTCTACACCAAACGCTACCTCTCCCGCCTGCTGGATTTGGACCCCGCCACCCTGGAGTTGGATTTCGAACCGGATACGTTCGGTCATAACGTTTCCGTCCCGGAAATTTGTACCAAAGGCGGCGTCAAATATTACTATCACTGCCGCGGCAACAACGATCCCTCCAATCTTGCCGCTTACCGTTGGAGATCCGGAAGCGGCGCCGAGCTGCTGGTTTGGCGCGACCCCAACTGGTACAACGGCACGGTGGATGAAAACTCGTTCCACAAGGTTCCGCAGCTGTGCACCAAAAACGGAATCGATCAATTCTTGTTCGTTTACGGCGTCGGCGACCACGGCGGCGGCCCGACCAGACGCGACGTCGATCGCATCATCACCATTTCCTCCTGGCCGATCATGCCGACCATTCGTTTCAGCACCTACTCCGCTTTCTTCCACGCGCTGGAAAAGAGCCGCGACGCGCTGCCGATTCGCGAGGGCGAGATGAACTTTGTCTTTACCGGCTGCTACACGTCGCAATCCAGAGTGAAAATGGCAAACCGCATCGGTGAGGATCGCATCTACGAATCCGAAATGCTGGGCGCCGCCGCCAACCAACTGGGCGGCGGTCCGCGCTACAACCAAAGCTTCGGAAAAGCGTGGGAGCAAATTCTGTTCAATCATTTCCATGACATTCTTCCCGGTTCCGGCGTCATCGACACCAGAGAATATGCACTGGGCCAGTTCCAGCGCGCGATGGCTGCCGTTCAAACCAACGCCAACTGCGCCATGCGCACCATGGCAGAGGCGATTGACACCTCGTCTCTTGCCGTCGACGTTCACGGAGATTCGATTTCCCAAGGCGCCGGTGTCGGTTATATGGTTGGTCAAGCTTCTCATTACGGAATGCCGCGCACCGAACGGGGACTGGGCAAAAAGCGCGTGTTCCATCTGTTCAACACCACGCAGTACGACTTTGACGGCGTTTGCGATTTGACGGTGTGGGATTGGAACTACGACGCCGGCAGAGCCTGCTTTACCGATGCGGACGGCGCGGAGGTCGCCTACAAAATCTTGGCGAACGGCGCCGGCTATTGGGGCCATGTCTACAAGCAGTTTGCCATCCGGGTGCGCGTCCCCGCCTTTGGTTACGCTACGTACGTGCTGGATGAAAAATCCATTCTGTCCAACGACATGAACCGCAACTGGAACGATCGTTACGACGGATATAACGACGCGGATCTGGTCATGGAAAACCAAAAAATCAGAGCCGTCTTCGATCAACAAACCATGCAGCTGATTTCGCTGACGGACAAAACGACCGGCGAAGATCTGATCGGTCTTCCCGCTTGTTCTTACCGTTTGATCAAAGAAAACACGATCCACGGCATGAGCTCGTGGCGCGTCGGCAATTACATGACGGTGGAAAACCTGAACGAAACGCAAAAAGTGCGCGTGTACGACATCAATCTCGGCGGAATCCGCCAATGGATTCGCTACGATCTGTCCTTTGGCACTCGCTCCAAGCTCAACGTTGCCATCTATCTCAACGACAATTGCGGCATGCTGGATTTTGACACGACCATCGATTTCCACGAAGTCGGTTCCCGCGACACCTACATTCCGCAAGTGAATTTCATCTTGCCGGTCGGGTATGCCACCGAGCAGTATCGGTATGATGTTCCGTTCGCTACGCTGGATCGCCCCGCCATCGAACACGATGTCCCGGCAAATTCCTTTGCCGCTGCCATTCCGAACGACGGTAAGGATCGCCCGGCACTGATGATGGTGTCCGATACCAAGTACGGCTTCCGCGGCGCGGAAAATTCGATTTCTTTGGACTTGGTTCGCGGATCTTACGACCCGGATCCTTATCCGGAATACGGCATCCACCACATGCGTATCGGCGTCGGCGTTGTCGCCGATGTCCAACCTGGAACGCTGTTTGGCACGGTAGCGCCGTTTATCCATCCGATTGCCGCATGCTCCGCAAGAGCGGGCGCCGGGGTGCTGCCGCTGAACGGATCGCTGGTCACGGTGGACGGCGACGTGCACATCAGCGCGATCAAAACGCCGGAAGACTTTGACGGCTTGATGATTCGTCTTAGCGACGGTAGCGGGCAGGGTGCCGACTACACGTTGACATTTGCCAAAACGCCGCGCTCCGCGCACCAAGCCGATTTGAACGAAAACGTCACATCGGATCTGCCGGTGGACGGTCGCACGATTCGGGCGCATGTCGATCCCTACGCAATCCAAACCGTTTTGGTTCGGTTTGAATAAATAAAAAACGGAGGCAGAACATGATGCGAGCATGCTCTGCCTCTCTATTTTGTTATTTTGTTTGCGTCGTTTGCAGTGCCCGATCGGCGCCGCCAATCATTGCTGTTGGAGCGCTTGATCCAACCAGATCAATCCCATACCGAATGCGTCGTGCAAACCGTTGTACGATCCCTGCCGAATGATCCGATTCGGATTTTGCGAATCGATAATTTGGATCATAATCTTGTCGGGCAGGTGCTTGCCGTCGACGTCTTTGTATGAGAGAATTTCCATAATCAGAATACACGCTTCGTTCATATCGCCGTAGCAGATGGTATCGCCTTCCCGAACCAAAGGCTTATTCAAATATTCCAAATATTGTCCGCTGACGGGCGTTTTTCCTTCTTGTGCTTGAGCCATGATAAAGGTCCCCTTTCATTTTATCAAATTATCCCACATTTATCATAACACAAACAGATCGAAAAGTCAAGGGGTAGCACGGGGGTCTTTTCTCAATTTGGCAAATTCACGTAAAATTTTTCTCTTTGTTTGTAGTTTTTGGCTTTTAAACCGTAGTATATTGATGAGGGAGGTGATGAATGATGTTGGATGACGAGAGCATTATTGCCTTATTCCGTAACCGTTCCGAGCAAGCGATCGCCGAGGTAGAGAAAAAATACGGCAAAATTTGCTATCGGATTTCCTACGGGATTTTGCACAATCATGCCGACGCGGAAGAATGTGTCAACGACACGTATTTGGGAGCATGGAACGCAATTCCCCCGGCAAATCCGCATCCGCTGTCGGCGTTTCTTGGCAAAATTGCCCGAAATCTTTCCATCAAACGCTATCATCAAAACACCGCGGTCAAGCGGAACAGCAGGTACGATGTAGCCATGGAGGAATTGGACGATTGTCTGGCTTCGCCCGATTCCGTTGAAGAGGAATCGGAAAATGAGCGTCTGACCGAAATCATCGAAAATTTTTTGGACACGCTCTCCGAAATCGACCGTGTTATTTTTCTCAGGCGCTACTTTTTTCCCGATTCTTACGCCGCCATCGCGCGTCAAGTGGGCATTACGGAAAAAAATGTGTCGGTTCGTCTGACGCGCACAAGAAAAGTCCTGCGCGCGTATCTGATCGAACAAGGAATCATGAGGTAAAAATGCAAAAACGCAAAAAGGAGATGGAACGATGACAAGCAAAACATTTTCGCAAGCCTTGGGAGAAATCGACGAGCGATATATCGGGGAGGCGATACAATTCAAGGCAAAAAAGAAACCCCGCCGTGTATGGAAAGGCTTGGCTGTGGCAGCCTGCGTCTGTTTGGTGGCGGCGATCGCTCTTCGCATCAGCGTTGCTTTTTGGGGCAATCAAGCGACCGACAGTTATTGTGAGGGAACGCAGTACATTCTTTCCGATCTGTCCGAACTGCCTGCCGACTGCGCCGATCTGCTTACATTCGAGCGGGTTGATTTATCGACGACAGACCTTTCCCTTTACGTCGACGAGGGGAAAGAAGCGTCGGATCCGGCCAATTGGTATTCTCTACTGATCAGCGACAGCCGTTCGGACTATCGCATGACGATATACTGCTTGTTTGATTCGGAAAAGGACGCGGACGATTGGAAAGTGGATATGGTATTCACGAAACAAGCGACGCAGGTAACTAAGATCGCGGGGACTACGGTTTCCATCGCAAGAAACCCCCGCTCGTTGGAATACGACTATTGGTACTACGCCATTTTTGAGCGAAACGGCATTGTGTACGATGTACGATTGCAGTCCGACAATCCGGGGGATATCCATACCTTGCTGGAGCAGATGTTAACATCGCCCGATTGACGCTTGACGGTCGGCAGCAATTTCAAATTAAGGTCAGCGACGAGTGGTTTATGCAGACGGAACGCCTGACCGCGCCGTTACTTCGGGAACTGACAGACAGAATCGAAGTATTTGAAATCGAAGGTGTCGGCAAAAACAGAACACAGAAAATTGTTATCTATTACAGATTTGTGGGATATATAGAACTACCCGAGGCACCGCCGAGAGATAACTACAAAGCAAACACAAGGAAAGGTGTGGCAGTAGAATATATTCCGAAACCTCTGTCTGCATAACAAAAAAGAGCAAGGCATAAAACCTTGCTCGGGACATAACGAATAAGTTGAAATGAATGACGATAATAAAAAATCGAGTATTCACAAGTCAAATCCCTTATGAATACTCGATATGGTCGGAGTGACAGGGCTCGAACCTG
>CAZDOX010000068.1:0-6230 GCA_964507155.1 uncultured Lachnospiraceae bacterium | reverse complement strand
CCGATGCCCGATCATCCGTCATGGCATCCGCCGTCTGCCTGCTCTCCTGCTGCCGATCACCTCGGGGAGGGGCGAACGCATTTCCTGCGTAATTTTTGGGGATTCGCATCAACTCTCGCTCATATCTGTTTGAGGCGTACATACCATGGTCCTCCCTCATTTGAACTTGATGGTTCGCAAAATGGCCTGCATATTCCAAAATCGGAGCAATCGATCGGTCAATTCGCGTCGGCGCGCTCCCAAATACGGGCGCAACGCCCGCAGGAGTGCTTGCGCCTCTTGGTCGCTCCCCCGAGGCTTTCCCGTTTCCGCGTCATCTGCCTTTTTTTCGCCGTTTTCCGCGGATTTTGCGGCGTTCAGCAGCTGCGGAACCATCCCCATCAGCTGTAGAATCGCCGGCGACGCCCCGATAAAATTCGCCATGTCGGACGAGGGGGTGTCGCTTGGCGCCATGACCGTCGCCCGGTCTCCCTCGCTCGCGTCCGAGGCCACGCGCTGTTCTACTTCATCCAGCAGTTCTTCCAGCGTCTTTTTGCCTGCCGATCGATCGATGTCGCTCGCCGACTTAGGCTCTGACTCATATTCTTGCCCACTCATTGCCGATCTCCCGGGAAAATCAAACCCAGCGCCGCTGCCGCTTTTAGGATGTCTTCTTGCGTCGCCATGCGCAGCACCTGACGAACGCTTGCCATATCGTCGATACGAAGCGTCGTGCCGGATAAGTCGATTCCGTTCTGCTCCGCCAGACGAACCAGCACTTTTCTTAGTTGTTCGTCACTGAGCGCCAACAATCGTTCCACCGCTTTGGG
Organism: uncultured Lachnospiraceae bacterium; assembly: GCA_964507155.1. Taxonomy (GTDB): domain Bacteria; phylum Bacillota; class Clostridia; order Oscillospirales; family CAG-272; genus SIG644. The sequence goes on along the minus strand of CAZDOX010000068.1, from coordinate 5,421 downwards.
ATCCAATTTCAAGTCTTTTATATCTTTCATGCCATCCACCCCTTTACCTCTATGTGCATTGCCTCGTTATTTCGAGTCCTCATTGCAGTATATGCCCGTGCCCTCCATCGGTGCATATTTTCAATTTTCGTTACGGCTTCGCCCGCCATCTTCCTTTGCACAAGAGAGGCTTTTCCCCCACGAATCCAACATAACCCGCGAGAGGGATCGACGATTAAAACGATTGTGACGGCGCCGACCGCTATTTCTGATCGATTTGATAGTGCAAAGCGAAACTTGCCGCATATCGTTGCGCATAAGAACCGGACGAAACGGTTAGGATCAAATCGGCATGACATCCGTCGAAACAAGCGTAGCCGATTTTCTCCACCGACGCCGGCAAAACGACGTTTTTTAACTGATGGCACCCGTAAAACGTAAACCATCCCAGCTCCGTCACCGTTTGAGGAAGCGTCACCGAGCAAACCGACGTTTCGGCAAAGGCACGATCGGCAAGTCCGACAACGCGTTTTCCGTTCAGGGCGGCAGGAACGACAACGCTCGTCCCCTTTCCTATGTATTGAGTCAAAACGATCCCATCCTCACGTTCCTCATACCGATATTCCGACGTTTGCGGCGCTGTGCTTTTGTCGGGATCCGACGCTGTTCCCTCCCCCGTCTGCGCTTCCGATTGATCGGTGGCGTAAGAGGGCGTGCCTTGCGCTTGATTTTTAGTGTCCGCGTCCGCGTCGATCCCATGGCTCGGATCTTGCACCGTTTGTTGCTCTCCCGATTCGCGCCAAGTGTCCATGGCACTTTGCAGTTGTTCCGCTTGTTTCAAATAATCTTCTTTGAGTGATGCCATGTCCTCACTCATCTGCCGCAGCTGCGATTCCAGGCGCTGCAAACTTTCCTCATATGCCGCAGCATCTCCTTGCGTCGTCCGATCGCTCCCACTGTCTCCCACCGCGTCGCCTTGGCTTTGCCCTTGATTTTGACTGCCCGCGCAGCTGCACAACATCAACAATGCGCCAAGCAGCCAACTCACAATCCTCAGTTCAATCCCGCGCTTCTTTTGATCTTTCATCTTCATTCTCCTTTTCTTTGCACCTTCGTGCTGCGAACATTATAGCAAAGATTGCATAAAAAACAACTCCCTTTGTGTCGATCTCGCCCACAAAGAGAGTTTATTTTTATAATGACAAACAGATTCAACGAATCATGCCGAGAAAAGTTTGCACGGCATCCGCGTGCGCGGTATCATTTCCTTTTGAAAACAGTTGCGGTATTTCGGTCAGCAGGCAGATCAGCGTATCTTCCGGCAGCTTTTGCAACACCTCGGACGAACGATACATCGCCGTGTCTTTCAACAAAACGGCGCAATCGTCAAAGGCATTTGCTACCGTCTCGTCCGTCAGATCGGCAAGGCGACACACGCGTCCGTCCGCCTTTACATCTTCGTAAATAAACGGACTGCACAATAGAATGTAACTTTGTCCCGTCAACAACGAGTTGGTAAACTGCTGATACTGCGTACTGTTATAGGACGTATCGATGGAGGAGACAATTTTGGAGGGATCTTCACCGCGAGATTGTGCCATCTCGCGTTCTTCCTCCACCTGCTTCCATTCCGCGCGGATTTCTTCCTCGGAATAAATCTGATACCGAATAAATCCCGCTTGCCTTTCCCCGTCGCCGTTCAAATCGGCAGGCAAAGCCGCCGACAAGTCGCGATACATCAGTTCCGCGTCGCTGCTTCCGAAGCCATACGGGCCGCTGTAGGTAATGTTAATATCATAGGCAGGGTCGCTGCCCATTTGAATCACGCAAACCAAAACTACAACGACAAAGAAAGCGATAATAATCACCGTCCACTTGTAATGATACCAGAAATTGTCCAACCAACGCAGCACGGGACTTTGACTGACAATATCGATCTGATCATCCGCATGCTTCATCGGTGCGTCTGTGTCAGAATGGCTCATTTTCATGCCAAATCCTTTCATTTTAAGTGGTAAAAATTGCTTGCCGCCAAGCGGGCATTTCGCGCCGCCGTTTGGCGCCGCTCACAGACTTTCCGTAATCAGTTCTTCGCTCTGGTCACTTCCAAAACGCGCAGAACAATTTCACCGGAGGGCGTTTCCACGTGCAGCACGGCGCCCTCTCTGCTTCCCATCAACGCTCTGCCGATCGGAGATTGATCGGAAATGCGGCTGAGAAGAGGATTCACCTCGCTGGAACCCACCAAAGAGTATTCGACTTCCTCCTGCAGATCCTCGTCAAACACGCGGACTATCGAACCGAGGCTGACCACCGATGTGTCAATTTCCGCCTCGTCGATCACTTCTGCGTTGTCGATCAATTCCTCCAGTTCTTTAATTCTCGCTTCGTTTTTGGCTTGCTCGTTTCTCGCCTCGTCATACTCCGAGTTCTCGGACAAGTCTCCGAAGGAACGCGCCACAGCGATATCGTTTTTGATTTCGTCGCGGCGAGTGGTCTTCAAATAGAGCAACTCGTCCTGCAGTTTTTTCAAGCCTTCGCCGGTATACATTTGCTTCTTAGCCATGATGATTTCTCCTTTTATCCTGATTTATCTTCATTTTAACGCGTCGATCGCCGCGGTCAATTGATTATCTTCTTGCTCGGGAATCAAATATACGCTTTTATACTTCTCAATCAACTCCGAATCCAGCGCAACGATGTTTTGCTCCTCCGGAGAAATGCCGATTCCGTGATAGCTTTCTTGACACGGCGGCAAATACCACGCCGTGGTAAAGCGCAAACCGCCCTCCACGCCGTCGTAACCAAAGTAAGCGCCCCACACGGACAAATCCAAGATTGTTTGCATGCAACCCTTACCGTAAGTCGTCTCGCCGACTTGCGTGGCAATACCGTAATCGCGCAAGTTTGCCGTAAACAATTCTGCCGCGCTTGCCGTATATTGATTGGTCAAGACCACCATATCGTAACCGCGGTATTTCCCGATGTCATCTTCGCTGATGCTGCACGTGCTGTACTCGCCCGTGTACGTAACCGCCTTGACGACATCCACCTCGCGATCATCGTATTTATCCACCGTATAGATCATCGGGTCGCCGACTTGCAGCATGGTGCTCAGCACCGCCTCAACCGATTTCAAATCGCCTCCGGGATTATTCCGCAGGTCAAAGATAAACTGCGTGCACCCCTTGCCGATCAGGTCATCCATCGCTTGTCGGAATTGCGTCGGCGTCGTTAAATCGAATTCGCTGATTTCCACAATTCCGATGCGGTCGTCGGCATAACAAACGCGATACTCCACCGAATGAGTTTCCACCGTGCGCCGCTCCATCGTCAAGGTGATCGACTCCACGCCTCCGTCATCTGTCCGGCGCAAAACGGTCAACGTCACCGTGGACCCCTCCGCACCGCGAATCAGATTAATCGCTTGCGTTTGACCGACCTCGTCCACAAAGACCGTTTCGCCGTTCTCGTCCACCACGCTGTAAATCATATCGCCGGGATAAATTCCCGCTTCGTAGGCAGGACCGCCCTCGTACGTGGCGATCACCGTGATCAGCTGATACGTCACACCGTTAATTTCCCATTGGTCGTTCACCACACTGACGCCGATTCCGACCATCTCGCCGGCGTTGTCCGTATACAGTTCTTCCAGCTCCTCCGCCGTATAATACACCGCGTAAGGATCCCCCGTTGCCGCTACGTAAGCGCGCAGCACCGCCTCTCGGATTTCATCGTCACCGAAGCTTGGCGCGTCATACACCGACATGCCCTCAAACGTTTCACGCAAAAGCGGCAAATCGGACGATATGGGCGAAGAAACGTACAAATCTTTCAAACGGTTGCTGACGGAAGCCGCCGTCAGCGTGTAAGTGAATAAAACGGCAAACACCAAGACGGTACAAAGAGACGCCAGAAAAATGGAAACAGGGATTCCCTTATCTCGTCTTTTCTTTGAGGGCGCATCCGCATTCTCGTCGGCAACCGCCTCGCGCTGTTGCGGCGGAAGTTGCAGGGAAAAACCGGCTTTTTCACACAAGGCGCGCAGCTGCTCGTCAAACTCGGGAATCGGTTCACTCTGCCACAACACCGTCAGCGTGGCACAATGGAAGCTGACCGAAACGGAACACCGCGGGATGGCATTTTGAACCAGCGCGACCAATTTTGCCTCATCCGCCTCGCACGTCATTCCGTAAATTGCATAGGTATACTTAATCATACTAAATTCCATTCCGCCGCCATATCGGCGGCACAAATCGTTCATGCGTGAAACGGTTCTTCTGTTTTTCACTCATCGAACTTTCACGCTAACTTCATTTCGATCCTATCGGTTGGGGTATCCATACCGCCGACACATAGGAAAAGATCGGTGGCAGATTCTCACGTAAGAATCCGAAGGGGCAACTTGGATCAAAATGACGTCAAACGGAACAACTGTGCCACGATCGTCCACCGTCGTCAATACTTGGACGGTTTGCTTGCCAAATACTTCTTAACCATCAACGCGATTTTAAACGTGATTGCATGTTCAAACTCACGCAGATCCAAACCGGTCAGCTTACGGATTTTCTCCAATCGATACACCAGGGTGTTGCGGTGCACGAACAATTTGCGAGACGTTTCGGAAACGTTCAAATTGTTCTCAAAGAAGCACTGAATGGTCATCAGCGTTTCCCGGTCGAGAGACTCCAGCGAGCCACGTTTGAACACCTCTTGCAAGAACATGTCGCACATGGTGGTGGGCAATTGATAAATCAACCGCCCCACGCCAAGGTTTTCGTAATTGATGATATTCTTTTCCGTCTCAAACACTTTACCGACTTCCAGCGCAATTTGTGCCTCTTTATACGCGCGCGCCAGATCTTTGATGTTATCGACCACAGTGGAAATACCGATGGAAACTTTGGTATAGAATTCCGCGCTCAACGTGTCCGCGATATTCACGGCAATGCGATCGATATCGCGCGAATCCGTATCCGGCTTAATATCTTTCACCAAGACAATGTCGTGTTCGCTGGCGCTGATGACATAATCGCGCGTTTTGTCCGGGAACATGTTTTGCAGCATTTCAAACGGGAGAATATCCGTCTTGCCGAAGAATTTAATCAAGAACACCACGCGCGTTTCTTCGGTATTGAAGTGCAACTCCTTACTCTTGATGTAAATATCGCTGGGCAGGATGTTGTCCAAAATAATGTTTTTGATAAACGAACCTTTATCGTACTTTTCGTCGTAAAGGTTTTTGATGTTGCTCAGCGAAATGGCAAGCAATTTAGACGTTTTTTCCGCAGCCTTGTCCTCTCCTTCGACAAAAACGATATACTCGGCCTTGGCGCTTCCCGCAAGCGGACGATAGGTGTATCCCCCCGCAGAGATCATATCCGACGTATACGCCAGTTCGTCTCGAACGCCTTGACGGATTTCACCGATTTTCACCAACTC
>CAZDOX010000067.1:5567-6267 GCA_964507155.1 uncultured Lachnospiraceae bacterium | reverse complement strand
CTCAAATGGTCACCAAGGGACACGATTTTCCACGCGTTACCTTAGTCGGCGTGCTGATGGCGGATTCTTCGCTTTATTTGGACGACTATCGCGCGGGGGAGCGCACGTTTTCGCTGCTCACGCAAGTCATCGGACGAGCCGGCAGACAGTCGGCAAACGGCAAAGCCATCATCCAAACCGTCAACCCGGACCACGATATCATTCGGCTGGCTTGCACGCAAGATTATGAAGGATTTTTTCAACGGGAAATCCGCTTGCGCCGTATGTTGGTTTTTCCTCCGTTTTGCGATATCGTCCTGCTCACCTTGTCCGGAAAGGACGAAAAAGAGCTGTTTCTCGCCGCCAAAAAGTTGCGAGAGCAGTTGTCCTCGCTTCTAAGTCAAAATTTCACCGATGTACCCGTACAAATTTTCGGACCGTTTGAGGCGCCCGTTTATCGAGTGGAGCGCCGATATCGGCTGCGCGTGGTCATCAAATGTCGTCTGAATAAGCGAAGTCGTGCTTTGTTTGCGTCACTGTATCGCTCGTTCAGCGCGGCGAAGGACGCGTCCACGTTGTTGTCCGTTGATTTTAATCCGTCCTCCTTATAGTTTGCGGTCCGCCTTACCGCTTCATGTTTCAGAGAAAAGAAAGGAATCCATGATTATGGCAAATCGAAATATTGTTCAATACGGCGACGATATTTTGCGACGCGTCTGCC
>CAZDOX010000067.1:0-5557 GCA_964507155.1 uncultured Lachnospiraceae bacterium | reverse complement strand
CCCGTCGATCGAATTACCCCCTCGGTGCTTACCTTGTTGGATGATATGACAGAAACCATGCGCGCCGCCGACGGCGTCGGTCTTGCCGCACCGCAAGTCGGTATTCTTCGCCGCATTGTGGTCATTGAAACCGAACCGGGGAACGTTATAGAACTGATTAACCCGAAAATTATCGCATCGGCAGGCGAGCAAGAAGGCTCCGAGGGGTGCCTTTCTCTCCCGGGGCAATTCGGCATTGTCCGTCGCCCGCGCTATGTGACCGTTCGCGCCATGAATCGCCACGGCGAAACGGTCGAAATTCGCGGCAGCGATCTGCTGGCTCGTGCGTTTTGCCACGAACTGGATCATTTGGACGGAAAGGTGTTTATTGACATAGCCGAGAGAATGTTGGAGGACGACGAATGAGAATTTTGTTCATGGGAACCCCCGATTTCGCCCTTTTTTCTCTGCGTGCGCTGATCGACGCCGGTCAAACGGTGGTTGGCGTCGTAACGCAACCGGACAAACCGAAAGGACGAGGGTATGCACTCCTGCCTCCGCCGGTCAAACGCTATGCGATCGAGCAGGGAATGACCGTTTATCAACCGACAACACTCAAAGACGACGCTTTTTTTGATCTTTTGTCCGAGTTGAATCCGGAGCTGATTGTTGTGGTGGCGTTTGGAAAAATCCTCCCGCGTCGGGTGCTGGATTATCCCAAGTACGGTTGTATCAACGTTCACGGTTCGCTGTTGCCTCAATATCGCGGCGCGGCTCCGATGCAACGCGCCATCATCGACGGCTGTAGAGAAACCGGCGTGACCACCATGTACATGGCAGACGGCATTGATACCGGCGATATGCTGCTTAAGGCATCGACGCCGATCACGGATGACGATAACTTTGAAACCGTTCACGATCGATTGGGAAAAATGGGCGCCGAGGTTTTGCTGGAGACCATCGAGCGTCTTCAACAAGGTACGCTGTGCCCGATTCCGCAGGACCCGAGTAGGGCGACGCATGCGGCAAAAATAGAAAAATCAGATGGTATCTTGCATTTTGAAGACACGGTTCGTGCGCTGGATTGTCGAATCCGCGGCTTGTCTCCCACGCCCATGGCGTTGACCGACACGCCGGACGGCAAGCGATTGAAAGTACTTGCCGCACGTCCCTCGCTCGCGCAACGTCCCGCCGATGCCGTGTGCGGAGAGGTAATTGCGCTGGATCGCGGTGCGATCACCGTGGCATGCGGCGACGGCGCCTTGGATTTGACGCGTGTCGTTCCCGAGGGCAAACGCCCCATGGACGCTGCCGATTATATTCGCGGCAGAAATCTTCGCGTGGGCGATATTCTCGGTGCCATGACCCCCGCCGCACAAGCGCGGGAAAAATCCAACGCGTAAGATATGGTCGCATGACCTGAAACGATTTTTCTTGGAGGCGATGCAACCATGACTACCACCCCCCGCGCTCTTGCGCTGACTCTTTTGCGCCGTTTTGAGCATGACAGTCTGTATTCCAACCTGATGCTGGACGCTGCTTTGCGCCGCCATCCGCTCTCCGATGCCGATCGCGGATTGCTAACCGCATTGGTTTACGGCGTGATTGAACGCAGATTGACTCTCAATTATCTCATCGACGCACTGTCCGATCGACCGGCCGCGCAACTGGATACCGATGTGCTGATTTTGCTGCGCATGGGAATCTACCAGCTGCGATATATGGATCGGATTCCGCCGCATGCCGCACTCAACGAAACCGTCGCGCTGGCCCCAAGCCGGGCACGTGGGTTTGTGAACGCGGTTTTGCGTCAATATACCCGCTGCGGGGCGGACATTCGCTTCCCGGATCCGACGGAGCAAAGTGTTCGCTATCTTTCGGTATCACACTCGGTCCCCGAAGAGCTGTGCGCTCGCTTGATCGCACAGTTCGGCGTGTCTCGTACCGACGCAATTTTGGCAAAAGCCAACGTTCCCCCGCCCTTGACGCTGCGTGTCAACACGCAAAGAACCGATCTTCCCACGCTGCGCGCACGTCTGATCGACGCCGGCGCCACAGTTTCCGACGCACTTCATACCGATCGCGCACTGCGCCTTACGGGTGGGAATCCGACTGCTCTGCCGGGGTTTGATACCGGAGACTTTTTTGTGCAGGATGAAGCCTCGGTCCTATGTACACAAGCCGTTGACGCCAAGGCAGGGATGACGGTGTTGGATTTGTGCGCAAGTCCCGGCTCCAAAAGCTTCGGGATGGCCATAGATATGAAAAATCAAGGGAAAGTGGCTGCCTTCGATTTGCACAAAAATAAGATTTCTTTGATCGAATCGGGAGCGGCACGCCTAGGTCTTTCTTGTATCACTGCCGCGGCAAGGGACGCACGCCATGCGGACGCCTCGCTGTTTGAGGTCGCCGATCGCGTGTTGTGCGACGTTCCGTGCTCGGGATATGGCGTGCTGGCAAAAAAGCCGGAAATTCGCTACAAATCGCCCGCACTCGCGTCGCCGCTGCCGGATGTTCAGCTGTCCATTCTTTCCAACGCTTCGCGCTATGTGAAGCGCGGCGGCGTATTGCTCTATTCCACCTGCACACTGCTGTCAGAGGAGAATGAGCAAAACGTGGAGCGATTTTTGGCACAGCATCCGACGTTTTCTCTGATGCCGTTTTGCGTCGGGGACTTGGAGAGCCGTGACGGAATGTTGACGCTCACCCCCGACTTACACGGAACAGATGGATTTTTTATGGCAAAATTAGTAAGGAATGATTAACATGACCCCAACAAATACTATCGATATCCCACGCCCGGAACTGCTTTCGCTGACGATAGAAGAACTGCGGGCGCTGATGCAGTCCCTTGGCGAACCGACCTATCGAGCCGCCCAGCTGTTTTCCCAATTGCACCGCGGACTTTCCCCGGAGCAGATGACCAACATCGGCAAGGCAACTTGTGAAAAGCTGTCGCTTGCCGCCACGTGGCATTTGCCGGTCGTCAAACGAAAATTGGTTTCTTCCGTGGACGGAACGGTGAAATATTTATTCGCGCTGGCAGACGGAAACTGCGTGGAGTCTGTGGTGATGACCTACGAGCATGGACATACGATCTGCATTTCTTCGCAGGTGGGTTGCCGGATGGGTTGCCGTTTTTGTGCTTCCACCATTGGGGGAAAAGTACGTGACCTGACCGCGGGCGAATTGCTCGGGCAGGTAATCGCCGCGCAAGCGGACTATGGCGCGCGTATGGACAATATCGTGATGATGGGAATAGGCGAGCCGTTGGACAATTTTGATCATGTGGTGAAATTCCTTCGCTTGGTGAACATGGAGGGGGGATTGAACATCGGGTATCGTCACATTTCTCTCTCCACGTGCGGGTTGGTGGACCGTATCGATCAACTGTCCGACCTCAATTTGCCCATCACGTTGTCGATTTCCCTCCATGCGCCGGATGATGAAACGCGCAGTGCCATCATGCCGATCAATCGCAAATGGGGCGTTGACGCGCTGCTCGCTGCCTGCTGTCGCTATTACAATCGGACGCAGCGACGAATTTCATTCGAATATACGCTGATAGCCGGTAAGAATGATTCGGTCGCGCAAGCGGAAAAGCTGGCGCATTTGTTAAACAGTCGCCTGCGAGGAAAATCTGCCGGCGCCGCTATGCCCATTCATGTTAATTTAATCCCGGTTAACGAGGTAAGGGAAACCGAATTTGTTCGATCCGGTGAGCGGTCGGTGCGACTTTTTGCCAAAACGTTGGAGGCACGAGGAATTCGAGCGACGGTTCGACGCAAGCTCGGTCCGGATATTCAGGCTTCCTGCGGGCAATTGCGCCGCGCGGCGATGGAAGACGAATCTTAACTACGGTGACGGGGAAGCGGTTCGTGGGTTAATGAACATCGGAAAGGAGTTCCTTGGAAATTTGATTTGGCAACTTTCCAAGGAAACACGTGATCCCAATCATGACGCACCGCGTAACGTTAACCCCTCGTCGAATTTTGTGTTATATCGCTTTTTTCTCGTTTTCAGCCGCCGTGTTGGTCGGCGTCGGACTACTATCTCAATTTCTCCCACCCACCGCACCGGACGCGGAAGATATCACCGTTCCGAATCTGGTCGGCTCGCTTTACGATCCGGAAGATGGTCGCCTGCCGACGGATTTGTTTGACGTGACGGTAGATTATCTTGTGGATGATCAAGCTCTTATCGGAACGATCTTGGCGCAAACGCCTATGTCCGGCGCGGTTCGTCGCGTGATTCCCGGGCGGCAACGCTGTCCTGTGCAAATAACCGTTTGCGCATCCGCGCCGCTTGTCACGTTGCCGAATTTCATCGGAACCAATGCGGAAATTGCCGCGCAGCAATTGAGCGCTTTGGGATTGCGCGTGCTGCGCCGCACAGAAGTGACCGATCGCGTTTCGCTTGGCGAGGTGCTTCAAACCGAACCGACAGCGGGTGAGCGGGTGCGCGCGGGAGATGCGGTCACATTGGTGGTCAGCACGGTAAAAACGCAACGGACGTTGCGTGTGCCGCATGTCGTCGGCGCACCGTGCGAGATGGCGCGCCTCGCGCTCAAACGCGCGGGAATCGCACTGGAATCTGTGATATACGTTCCGAGCGATTTGCCGCGTGATACGGTATTAACGCAATTTCCTCTCAGCCGCACGACCATAACCGCGTCGCAGGCAACCGCGACTTTAACCGTCAGTGACGGTTCGCTGGCACAGCCGTCTCAGGGAGAGGAAGAATGGCCGGAGTGAAAGGACAAGAGCGCGGAGAAAAGCTTCTTATCATAAGTTTTTCTCCCCCTTTTTCAAAAGATCTATCGAAAGTTATTGAACCGATAAAATCACGAAAGTGAGTACGCATATCCATGGATATTACGCTACATTCTCAACTTCCATATCATACCGACGGCTTGATTTTGTCCGGCGTGGGGGGGCGATATACCATAGAATTGGATTTATCTTCCGTCGAAACGCCGCTGAGAGGTCAAACCGTGACTTGCCGCGCCAAGGGGGCGTTTCGCCATGCCGGCGTGACTCCTTTGCCGGGGGATCGCGTGACCGTCGGATATAGCAAGGCTTCGTTTCGCTGCGGACCGGAGGGGATTGTTCCGGATCCGAACGGTACCGATATTCGGATCGAACGGATTCATCCTCGTCGCAGTGCGCTGATTCGCCCGCCCATGGCAAATTTGGATGTTTTGTTCATCATGTTTGCCGTAACCTCTCCGGAGCCGGCGCTGCCCATGATCGACAAGCTGATCAGCGTCGCGGAACATAACGGTATCGAGCCGGTGATCTTGGTCGGGAAATGCGACTTAAATCCCATCCGTGCCGAAGAAATGGCGCATTTGTATCGACGCGCCGGGTTTCGCACATTTGAAATCAGCGCCGAAACGTCAGAGGGCATTGACTTGCTGCATGATTACATAAACACACTTTCCACCGGTCAAATTGCCGCTTTTGCCGGCGCATCCGGTGTGGGAAAATCTACGCTGATGAATCGTTTATTTCCGTCTTTGTCACAGAAAACCGGGAGCGTCAGCGAAAAAACCGAGCGCGGCAAGCATACCACGCGC
>CAZDOX010000066.1:0-6271 GCA_964507155.1 uncultured Lachnospiraceae bacterium | reverse complement strand
CCGTAATCGCCGTCGGGCCGTCGGCACCGCCGATGATACCGATAGCCGCCGCTTCTTCCGGCGTAAAACCCAACAGAAGTGCCGCCGAAAAGGCAACGAAAACGCCAAACTGTGCGCCGGCACCGATCAGCAAGCTCTTCGGATTGGCAATCAGCGGGGTGAAATCGGTCATCGCACCGATACCGATAAAAATCAAGCACGGATAAATGCCCAGCTTAACGCCAAGATACAGCAAATCCAAGAAGCCGCCCTCTTTAATGATGGTCATATAGTCCGGACTCGGCACAATAAACCAATCCGCGTGATAAATATTGGCACCGGGAATGTTGGTCAGCAGCATGCCGATGGCGATCGGAAGAAGCAAAAGCGGCTCAAACTGCTTAACAATGGCAAGGTACACCAAAACAAACGCAATCAAATACATGATCAGCGTCAAGTACCAGCCGTCATCTCCCATCAACTGTGCGATGCCGGTTCCCTGTAAAAATGTTTTTAAACTTTCGAGAATATCAGACATAGCTCACAGTTCCTTTCGTAATGATTCACAAGCGAAAAGAACCGATCAATGAATCGTGGCAACGACTTCATCCGTATTGACGGACGCGCCCTTGGTGACGTTGACCGACGCCACAGTTCCGTCCACCGGAGAAACGATATCGTTTTCCATCTTCATCGCTTCCAAAACGCAAATGACGTCGCCGCGCTTGATTGCCGCCCCCGGCGTCACGTTGATTTTCATAATTGTACCGGGCATGGGAGATTTCACCACATGAGCACCGGCAGGAGCCGTCGCGGCAGCGGGTGCTGCGGGAGCGGGAGCAGGGGTAGGAGCAGGAGCGGGTGCTGCTGCAGGTGCTGCAGATATCGGAGCCGCAGCTGCCGATGCGGGAGCAACCGGTGCGGAAGTTGCGCCAACTTCCTCCACCGTAACTTGATAAACAACGCCATTGACCGTAACTTGATAATTTTTCATTTCTATAACCATCCTTTCAATATTCATTTACGATTCCATGCACGCGCATGGTCCACTCGACGGAAAGAAACAACGCGGAATCCATCCGTACATCCTTCATCGGCACGCATTGCGGTAATCGCTGCGGTAATTGCTGCGACCAGCGCCGCATCGTCAGCCGGAGCAACAGCCGGCGCTGCCGGCGCCGCCGGCGAATCGGTCAGAGTGTTCTCGTCCGTTTCGGATTGAGCCGCACGCTTTTTGGGAAGATCGTAAAAAAAGATACGCGACACTGCAAGCACGCCCCAAAGCAACGTTAAAACGGCAAAAACCATCAGCATACCGACAATCGGAACTTGTATGCCAAGGCTTGCAGCGTCGCCGGATGCTGCCAGTGCAGTAAACATCATTGGATTCATACCAACCTCCATTCCGCCGCCACACGGCGGCATATATTTTACGTTTGAAAATGCACCATCAGTGAGGAAGTGTGGCATGGCGGCGCGTAGGGATGTCCTCCGCTGCGTCGGCCAGCATGTACACCGCGGAGCAAAGTCTCATGCGCAGTTCACTGATCGCCACGATATCGTCAATATCGCCGCAAGAAGCCGCGCGTTCCGGCAGTGCATATGTCTTGATCCACTCTGCTTCCACGTCTTCCCTGCTCGTCTTGTCGGTTACTTTGTCATTCCAAAGGAAAGCAACCGATTTTTCCGGCGTCATCGCGCCGATTTGAGAATCCGGCGTGGCAAGCACCAAATCTGCCCCCAAAGCGCGGGAACCCATCATGGTGAACGCTGCGCCGTACGCATCTCCGACAATTGCCGTTACGCGAGGCGTGGTTGCCGTCGCATAGGCAGACGCCAGCTTCGCATAGCAAAGTGCGCATGTCGCGTCGTTCGGGACGCCGTCGCTGTCGACCAGCGTGATCACGGGGATCCGGAAGCTATCCGCAAAAGTCACCATCTTCGCCGCCTTTTTTGCAGCGCCCTGCGTCAATTTTCCCTGCAAAGAGACAAAGACAACCAACTCACCGCCAAGATAGCCAAGCGACGTTTGCAATTCCGGCGCACAAGAAGTGTAGAGCGAAATCACCTTTCCGAAATCCGCCAACGACTCCACTTTGGCATCCGCTATCGTACGATTGACGTCGTCCGCTGCGGCGCTTGATCTGTCGCGATTGTTCTGCGGGAGAATCTCCACCAACTCTCTGGCACGCGCCACCGCTTCCGCTTCGGTTTGACAGCAAATTGCCGCGCAACACGAAGACTTCGCTGCGGGCGTGGTCACATACATCTGCGTCGCGTCCTCCACCGTCAGCACAAAATCGAACATTGATGCGATCACCGCTGCGCTTCCCGCGCAAATTCCGCTGCAAATCGCGATTTGCGGCACAACACCGGACGCGTCGGCAGCACATTTCATCCATGTTCCGTAAGCCGACAGAGCGGCGCTGCCGTCATAAACCAGAGCACCGGCACTTTCAAAAATACCGAGAATCGGCGCGCCGTTTTTCTGCGCCATCCGATACAGAGTACTGATTTTAGCCGCGCCGGCAGCACCGAACGCGCCTTTCATTCGTTCCATATCCTGCGCGAACGCAAAGGTCAACTTTCCCGAGATTGACCCGTATCCGCAGATCATACCGTCGTACTCACTCTCGTCGGATTTTTTCACGTATGCGCCGACTTCCACGAAAGTTCCGGCGTCAAACAGTGCGCGAATTTTCGCGTTTCCGACCGTTGAATTTTTGTCCATAAATACCCCTCCAAAAAGATTCCGTCACGGAAAAACAGCTTTTTTTAATCAAAAAACCATTCTCCCCGATTATACCATTATTATACTTCCTTTCGTTTGTTTTGTCAATACGATTTTTTACTTTTTTCGATTTTTCCAACGTGGAAAGTTGCGCGTTTGTCTTCCGAAAATTTTCATTTTTTCAATTTGCAAAAAAAATTTACTCATACCCATTTACAGAAACCGAAAAATATGGTATGATATAATAGGTGGAAAGAATCGGCGTTGATTGTCCGACAGCCAAAAGGAAAGGAATGGGGTTAACTATGCAAATCGTGCACTTTTATGCGGGTGACACGCTGGAAATGAAAAAAGTTCATCCTTGCGGTGCCAATCGGTTTGAGGTTTTGCGCGTGGGCGCCGAGGTCCGCGTTCGATGTCTCGGCTGCGGGCGCGATATGGTGTTGGATCGGCTCAAACTGGAAAAAAATATTCGACGCGTCCATTCCCACAAGGCGCCATCGGATGAATCCCCATCTCATGGATCGTAAATAGTTCGTAAACAGATCGTAAGGAGTATTTTCATGTTTTACTACATCCGCGGAAAACTTGCCGTTTTAAAACCGGGACTTGCCGTCATTGACGCAGGCGGCGTCGGTTATCGGCTGACCGTCAGCCAAAACACCTATGACGCACTATCCCGCGCGACGGGCAATTCGGACGACGAGGTGCGTCTTTACACTCACTTGGCCATTCGTGAGGATGACTGGGAGCTTTACGGCTTTTTCGGTGAAGCCGAGCTGTCCTCGTTTAAAATGCTTCTGACGGTTTCCGGCGTCGGGCCGAAAGCTGCCGTTTCCATTCTCTCTTTGCTGACTCCGGAAAAATTTGCCTTGGCGGTTTGCACCGAGGATAAAAAAAGTATCTCTCGTGCCAGCGGCGTCGGGCCGAAAACCGCAGCGCGTATTATTTTGGAATTGAAAGACAAGCTCATCAAAGAAACGCCGCCGATGGAAGCTGACGAAACGATCAGTGACGCCATCACCCGACCGGGTACCTCTCAAGGACGGTTCAACGAGGCGCTGGACGCGCTCATCGTGCTGGGATATTCCCGTTCGGAAGCTATGCTCGCCCTGCAGGGTTTGGATATTGCCGCCCTGGAATTGGAAGACATCATTCGCGCAGCGCTTAAAAAGCTGATGAAAGGGTAAGGGCGGATCAAGGTATAGGTATGAAAAAATCAGAAAGGAGAGCCGACGATGGAAGCAGAAGAATTGGAATTTGACCATCGCATGATGAACGCAGACTTTTCCGGGAACATGGACGATCGGGAAGACAGCTTGCGTCCGCAACGGCTGACCGATTACATCGGGCAAGACAGCGTAAAAGAAAATTTAAAGGTATATATCACCGCCGCCAAAATGCGTGGCGATTCTTTGGATCACGTGCTGCTCTACGGACCGCCGGGACTTGGCAAGACAACCTTGTCCGGCATTATTGCCGCCGAGATGGGCGTCAATCTTCGCATTACCTCGGGGCCTGCCATCGAAAAGCAAGGCGATCTGGCGGCACTGTTGACCAACCTCAATCAAGGCGACGTGCTGTTTATCGATGAAATCCATCGTTTGTCCCGTTCCGTGGAAGAAATTCTCTACCCCGCGATGGAAGATTACGCGCTGGATATCATCATCGGCAAGGGTCCTGCCGCACGCAGTATTCGGATTGATCTGCCGAAATTTACTCTGATCGGCGCCACGACGCGCGCCGGGCAGTTAACCACGCCGCTACGCGACCGCTTCGGCGTGCTGCTGAAACTGGAATTGTATACGCCGGAGCAGCTGGCCTGCATTGTGCAACGCAGCGCCGGTATTCTCGGAATCGAAATTACCGAAGACGGTGCCTATGAGTTAGCCTCCCGTTCTCGCGGAACCCCGCGTATTGCCAACCGGCTGCTCAAACGCGTGCGTGACTTTGCGCAAGTGCAAGGTACCGACACCATCACCGCCGCCATTGCCAATTACGCGCTTGCGCGGTTGGAGATTGACGCGCTCGGTCTGGATCAGCTGGATCGGCGCATGCTGGAAACCATCATTAAGTTTTACGACGGCGGTCCGGTGGGACTGGAAACGTTGGCGGCAACCGTCGGGGAAGAAGCCGTCACTCTGGAGGACGTGTACGAACCGTATCTCATGCAGATCGGCTTTCTCTCGCGCACGCCGCGCGGTCGTTGCGTCACGCGGTTGGCTTACGAGCACCTGCACATTCCATACCACCAAAAGCCTACCCCCGTCGAGCAAATGCAGCTGTTCGACACACCGAGTGACGACGACACACCTTGTTAATCTTATCCGAAAGGGATGATATACTATGAACAACAAAATCAAAATCGGCATTACCGGATACGGCAACCTCGGTCGCGGCGTGGAGCGCGCCGTTGCCAACGCGCCGGACATGGAAGCGGTCGCGCTGTTGACGCGCCGAGATCCTGCCACGGTCCAAACTGCCACCAATATTCCCACCTACCGCATCGGTGACGCTGCGTCGCTGGTCGGAAAAGTGGATGTCATGATCATGTGCGGCGGCAGTGCCAACGATCTACCGAAACAAACGCCCGAGATGGCGGCGTATTTTCACGTCATAGACAGTTTTGATACCCACGCCAACATTCCCGAGCATTACGCCGACGTCGACGCGGTATGTCGCGCACACGGCACGCTGGGTATTATTTCGGTCGGATGGGATCCGGGATTGTTCTCGCTGATGCGTTGCTTGGGACAATCCATTCTCCCGTGCGGCGCCGATTATACTTTCTGGGGAAAAGGGGTCAGCCAAGGACACTCCGACGCCATTCGCCGTATTGACGGAGTGATCGACGCCAGACAATATACCATTCCCGTGCCGAGTGCGCTGGAGCGCGTGCGCCGCGGAGAAAATCCCACGCTGACCACGCGGGAAAAGCACACGCGTGAATGTTTTGTCGTGGCAAAAGAAGGCGCCGATTTAGCGGAAATCGAACGTCGCATTGTTACCATGCCGAACTATTTTTCCGATTATGACACCACCGTCCACTTTATCACGCAAGAGGAACTGGATCGCGATCACAAGGGAATTCCCCACGGCGGAAAAGTGTTCCGCTGCGGCACCACCGATCCGGACGGCACGACCAAACACCTGATGGAATTCGGACTAACGCTCGATTCCAATCCGGAATTTACCGCGTCGGTTTTGGTCGCTTACGCTCGTGCCGCCTACCGTCTGTCGCGCGAGGGCGCTACCGGGTGTAAAACCGTTCTCGACATTCCTCCCGCGTATTTGCACCCGAGCACGGGCGATCAATTGCGCAAAACGCTTTTGTAAGTAAAAGTTTATTTCCACACTATTCCATAAAAACGAGCATATCCGAACCGATCAAGATTTCGGATATGCTCAAATTTTTGATTCTTCATCATGATTGGTGTTTAATCGTATATGGCGCGAGAAACGCAGAATCCGCGCCCAAGGCAGCAGCCGCGCAGACACCGAATCGCGGGATAGGAACTTCTTGAAAGAAGTTCCTATCCCGTTATTCGGCGTTTGAGATGG
>CAZDOX010000065.1:0-6304 GCA_964507155.1 uncultured Lachnospiraceae bacterium | reverse complement strand
CATACCACGCGCCAGGTGACGCTCTTCTCGGCAGCCTCGTTATACTGCCGCACCGAGCTCTCCCATTCCTATTACCTCGCCGACACGCCGGGATTCTCCCTTTTGGATTTTGAACAGTTCGATTTTATGGAACGCTCCGACCTATTTGACACCATGCGTGAGTTTCGCCCCTACCTGGGACAGTGCCGTTATACCGATTGCACGCATACCAAGGAGCAAGATTGTGCCATCGTTCAAGCCGTTCGACGTGGGGATATCGCGCAAAGTCGCCATGAGAGCTTTTTGTTGATGGATGCGGAATTGAAAGATAAAAAAGCGTGGGAAAAATCTGCCAAAAAAGAATAAAACACCTCAAAAATCAAATTTTTTACGAAAGGAATCATCTCATGACCGCATGGATTTTTACCGGGGGGAATATTTACCCCGATCGGATTCTCTCTCGTCCGGAAGCGGGCGACCTTTGCATTGCTGCCGACGTCGGCTTGCGCCATGCGCGGACGCTTGGCGTAAATGTCTCGGTTGTTGTCGGTGATTTTGACTCTCTCGGTGAGACGCCGCACTTCGATCGTCAAGTGGAAGTGATTCGTGCTCCCGCGGAAAAAGATCAAACGGATACCGAACTTGCGCTTGCCGTTGCCTTGGAGCGCGGCGCCGATAATATTCGTATCATCGGCGGGTTGGACGGAAGATTGGATCATACGCTGGCCAATCTGACTCTGTTGGAGCGGTTGGAAAACAGCGGCGTACACGCGACCATCGAAAACGGTTGCAACCGAGTGCGCTATCTTCGTTCGAGCAGTACGTTGCTTGCGCGAAGCACCTATCGCTATCTCTCGTTGATCCCCATCGACGCACTTTGCAAAGGGGTCGAGATCGATGGGTGCAAATATCCTTTGAAGAATGCCAAATTGACTCGTTTGAACGCCGGTCTGACGGTTTCCAACGAGATTATAGGCAATTGTTGTTTTATCAGTGTGCGAAAAGGTGCCCTTTATATTTTGGAAACGACGGATGAATCATCTATGATACATCAAAATACAAAATAAAAAATTTCTTTTTTGCGCCAATCTGTAGACAAAATAGGAAAATCATGATACAATAGAAAGAAAAACGCAAGTTTTTGCGAGAAAGGCAGGATCTGATCATGTCACGAATTTTGATGGCATCGGATTTACATGATTGTGAAATGGTATGGTACGGCGTGGAAGCCGACGATCGCATGCAACGAATGATAAAAGCGTTTCATGAAGAATATGAAAAAGAACCGTATGATATGTTGTTGCTGCTGGGCGACTATTCGTTGGACTTTTGGACGTTCCCTCCGTACGGCTCGGTCATTAATCGAGGGATTTCGTTTACGACGAAATTTATGCGGGAGGTGTTTCCGCATTTTCCGCCCGTTCCGATTTATATGATTCCGGGCAACCACGAGCAATACGGCCATGAAAATTGGAAGCGCATTACCGGTTACGATCGACGTATGACGGTGCCGTACGGGAACAATTTATTTATTCTGTTGGACAATTTTGGCGGAGATCTTGATCCGATTGTGAACAGCGACGGAACATATACGCCGGTGGATGTCGCATACGTTCGGGAGCAAATGGCAGCATACCCTGAAACGAATGTATTTTTGTTTGCGCATGATTTTTACGCGTACGAGGGAAAAGATTTCGAGACGGAAGAATTTGCTCATTTGTTGCGGACCGAACCGAGAATTATCGCGTTGTTTTCCGGACATACGCACCTATCTAATATCGTGAACCTTGGCGAAAAGTATGGGAACAAATGTTTGATTTACGACGGAGCATTTTCCTATTCACGGGACATTGCGCATACCCGCTGGGGGTTCCGCGAATTGCGATTTGAAAACGGCTGTGTTTCCACGGCATATCTGACGCCGGCCAGCGATATCCTTTTGGACGGGCAAATGTCTCATCATGACGGCGGCAGACAAGACGAGATGGTTCTTATTTCACCACCAAAAACTGACAGTTGATTTTATCAGCGAACAATTGATGATTGATAAAAGGGAAGGGATGGTCATACATATGTTAGGTGCAATTATCGGTGATATTGTGGGTTCGATTTACGAATTTAAATCGAATAAGACAAAAAATTTCCCCTTGTTCTCCGCGGGATGCTCGCCAACGGATGACAGTTTGATGACCATGGCGGTCGGACTTGCTTGCGTGTCGGCAAACACGAAAAACGAGAGTGAATTCAAAAGAACGCTTTGTTCCACGATGCGTGAGATCGGTCGGTAATATCCGGACGCCGGATACGGCGGAAACTTTTACCGTTGGTTGATAAGCGATACTGCTGCTTCATACGGCAGTTACGGGAACGGCTCCGCCATGCGTGTGTCGCCCGTGGCGTATGCTGCAGATCGCTTGGAGGACGTCGAGCGATTGGCGGCATGGAGCGCGGAGGTCACACACGACCACCCGGAGGGAATCCGCGGCGCGCAGGCAGTTGCCGCGGCGATATTCCTTGCCAAAGAGGGAAAGGACAAAAGCGAAATTCGCATATACATAGAAAAAAACTACTATGATTTGAATTTTACCTTGGACGAGATTCGCCCGTCCTATCGATTTGACGTCACCTGCATGGGCAGTGTTCCGCAAGCAATTGTATGCTTTCTTGAGGCAAAAGATTTTGAAGACGCCATCCGCAACGCAATATCTCTCGGCGGAGACGGAGATACTCTGGCTGCCATGGCAGGCGCGATCGCCGAAGCGTATTACGGTATTCCGGACGATATCGCCGAGCAGGCGATGAACTACATGGACGATGACCAACAAAATTGGTATTTTGAATACTCGAACGAGCTGTATTGAGTCACATGCGCCGCGGCAGTTGTCCGCTTGGTCTGCTTGGTCGTTTGGTCGGTCAGCGCAGTGGATGGAATGAGAAATAACCATCAAAATTTTCGCCGCTGACGGCGGCAGAACGGAGGTTACTTTGGCAAACAAAATTCCCCATTTACCGCAAATGCCCTGGAGCGGGCGCGCGGCACAGCAAAACGACGACCCGGAACATAAGATTCGCTTTCGGCGTCATATGAGGCTTTTGGTCGGCAATACGATCGCTCTTTTGGCGCTGTATTTTGTCGTGTTATATCTCGGATTTTGGCAGATTTGTATCGTTTATACCGTTTTGGCTGCGATTCTGACGCTCGGGTATGTGATTTACAATCGTGGTTTTGTCTATAAAAACGCAACACCGGCCATGCTGCCGGACACTCTTTCCAACGAGCAAAAAGCGGGGAGATTGGCAGACGCGAAAGCGCGCGATCAACGCTCACGTTGGCTGCTTACCCTCATTTTTCCGTTGGTTCTCTCTGTCCTTTTGGACTTGTTTTTCACTCTGTTTCTGGCGGATTTGCTGGAAAAATGGAACGCTGCTTTATTCATGTTCCTCAATTACTTACCATAGAAAGATAACATCATGCTCCCTTATCGTTTGTATTCTCTGTATTCCGGTTCCACGGGCAATGCGATGCTCTTGACAACCGATCACGCGCGCATTTTGATCGACGCGGGAAAAAATGCGAAAACATTGTGTCGTGCTCTGGAAACGGTAGCCGTCTTGCCAAGCGAGCTGGACGCGATCCTCATTACCCACGATCATCGCGATCATACGGCGGCGCTTCCGGTATTTTTGAAGCGTTATCCGGTGCCGGTTCACGCGGTGGAAGCTTCCGCGCAAGTGATGGCGATGGATATGGATGACGCGGCGCGACGGTGCCTTTGTCGCCATACCCCGCTTTTTTCCGTTTCGATCGGCAACGTGCACGCATCTTCTTTCATTACACCGCACGACAGTCGATTTTCCGTCGGGTACCGGATTCGAATTGAAGCGGACGACGGAATTCATGAAATCGGCTACGCCACCGATATCGGCTATGTGACATCCGATGTCCGCGAGGGGTTGCTCGGTTGCGAGAGCGTCGTGCTGGAAAGCAATCATGATCGCGAGATGCTGCTGACCGGTCCCTACCCGCGCCAACTCAAAGAACGGATTTTTTCTCGCTACGGACATCTTGCCAATGATGACAGCGCAGCTTTTGCCGCCGAACTTGCCGAAAACGGATTGCAAAATTTAATGTTGGCGCATTTGAGTGAACAAAACAATGATCCAAGAACGGCATACGATGAAGCGGTTATGGCGCTGGGGGGCGAGACTCGTGTCTGTATTTCCGTGGCGGCGCCGGATCACGTGGTGGAGCTGCGCTGCCATGCCGCGCGAGATAGCGAGGTGACTTTATGCTGACGGTTCGTGTTATCACCATCGGAACGCTGAAAGAAAAGTATTGGCGGGATGCGCTGGAGGAATACCAAAAACGCCTTTTGGCTTTTTGCCGTGTGGAAGAAATTCATCTGAAGGAATGTCGCGTGGCGGATCGACCGAACGAAGCGCAAATTACCGCCGCGCTGGAGTCGGAAGCAACGGCGATTTTGCCGCATTTATCGCCGCGCGCGTATAAGGTGGCTCTTTGCGTGGAGGGAAAGCAATTTTCGTCCGAACAGCTGGCAAAAAAAATTCAAGACGCCATGCAGACCTCGGGGGAGCTTTGCTTGGTGATCGGATCGTCGCATGGACTATCCGAACGGGTGAAAGCAGCGTGCGATTTGCGCCTTTCCGTTTCCTCGTTGACTTTTCCGCACCAAATGATGCGCGTCATGCTGATGGAAATTTTATATCGCTGCATGAGTATCTTAAACGGATCTCCTTATCACAAATGACAGCGAAAAAAAGAAAATAGCAAGATATTTCCGAAAAAATCCTCAAAATGTCTTGCATTTGGAAGCGTTTTGGATTATAATATGGGCAGCGAGAGAGCGCAGTGTGGCGAGAGCGCGTGCTGTGCCAAGAGTACGGAGTGCGCGAGCGCACATCGCGATAAGAAACAAGAGAAAAAAGAAAAAAGAAAAATGAGAAAGGAAACAAAACGATGGGAAACTGGAAGATCAATCAAAAACGTAACGTGGTTGTGATCGGATACGGCGGAATGGGCGGATGGCATACCCGCTATTTGAAAGAGAGCGACGCAGCCAATTTGCTCGGAATTTATGATATTAAACCGGAGAGAAGCGAGTTGGCGCGTCAAAACGGGATTTACGCCTATGATTCTTGGCAGCAGGTGCTGGCAGATGAACGCGTGGATTTTGTGACGTTGGCGGTTCCCAACGAGTTACATAAACCGTTGGCTATAGAGGCTATGGCGGCAGGGAAGCATGTGATCAGCGAAAAACCGGTGACGCTATCTTCCGATGACCTGCAAGAAATATTTGACGCTTCCGCGAAATATGGCAGATTGTTTACCACGCATCAGAATCGGCGCTGGGATTGCGACTATCTGATGATGAAACAAGCGTACGCCTCGGGCGATCTGGGCAAGGTGTTCCAGATTGAATCGCGGATTCAGGGTTCGCGCGGAATCCCCGGCGATTGGCGCGGAAAAAGTGAACACGGCGGCGGAATGATTTTGGATTGGGGCGTCCATTTGATCGATCAAATGTTGGGCATTGTTTACGACAAAAAGATTGAACGGGTTTACTGCCGTTGCGATCATCTGACCAATCAAGAGGTGGATGACGGCTTCCGGTTGGATTTGTATTTTGAGGATGACCTTACGGCGAGAATCGAAGTGGGAACGTCGCATTTTATTCAGATGCCTCGGTTTTACATGGCGGGGACAGAGGGCGCAGCGATCATCAACGATTGGCGCGAAAATTGTCACGTGGTTTGCTGCACCGATCATTCCGAAAAGGATGTCAAACCCGTTGTGACTGCGGCAGGATTGACCAAAACGATGGCGCCTCGCGATGAAAAAACAACACACGAGCATGAAATTGTGCGACCGGAGTCGGACGTGCATGATTTTTACCGAAATTTTGTGGCGACAATCAACGAAGACGCGACGCAGATCGTGACGCACCCGCAGCTGATGCGTGTGATGAAAATTATGGAAGCGGCGTTTGCATCCGACAAAGCCGGCGTTCCGGTTGATGTGAAGGATCAAATCGTATAACCAAAGATGGAGGAGGAACTTTCATTCGGAAGCTCCTCCTTTTTATGTTCAGCCATAGACACTTGGCATTTTCGGTTCTTTATGAAAAATGATGCATGGACAAATCCGATCGGCAGTATTTACTTTTACCTGATCCGGGAGCGTTTGCTCGGCGCGGATGACGACGCGCTCGCAAGAGAACGGCAGGGAGGAGCTTCCTATATAGCTGCAGCCGTACAGCCAAGGAGGCGGGGGTTCGGGGGCGGGAACTTCGGCGTTTGAGATGGT
>CAZDOX010000064.1:0-6318 GCA_964507155.1 uncultured Lachnospiraceae bacterium | reverse complement strand
CAACAAACGAAAAGCGAAAATGCGAACCATAAAGCTTACCATGTGGTAAGTGCTGTTGCCCTGTTAAATGTTTCTCACCGATTGACTTTTTCCCCATTTTATGTTATACTTTACATGGTACTGATGCACACGGATATCCGTCTTCTGACATAGGTAAAGGAGTTAGCGTGAAAGTTCCGTGAAACAAAACCGGGGAAAAAACGGTTTCACGCGTAGCAATTTATGCCGCCGCAGGGCGGCGGAATGGAGATTTTTTATATGCAAGCTGCAATTTTCGATCTGGACGGCACTTTGGCGGACACCTTGGGTGCCATTCGGCAATCCATCAACCAAACCATGCGCGCCTATGGTTATCCCGAGCACACCACGAAGGAAATTCGTAGCTACATCGGAAATGGAGCGAAAAACTTGGTTTTGCGCAGCATGCCGCCGGACGCTGCCGGCGACGCGGAGCTGGCAGAACGCGTTTTTTTGACCTATCAAGAAAATTATGATCGAAATCATTTGGCCACCGATCACTGCTATGACGGTATCATCGACACGATCGCCGCATTGCACGCGGCGGGGATTCGCCTTGCCGTTCTCTCCAACAAACAAGACCGCCACGTCCGGGGCTTAATTCAAAAACTGTTTCCGAACGGAGAATTTTGCATGGCCATGGGGCAAACCGATCTGCCCAAAAAGCCGGATCCCACCGTTCCATGGATGATGGCGGAACGGATGGGCGTCAAAGCGGAACAATGCGCCATGATCGGGGACAGTGAAGTGGATATTCGTACCGCTAAACGCGCCGGCATGCGTGCCATCGGCGTCAGCTGGGGATATCGTGATCGGCAAGTGCTGATCGACGAGGGGGCGGATGATATTGTCGACTCTCCCGCCGAGTTGCTCTCTTTGCTCTCTTTGCTTTTGAGCGAGCGGCGCTCACAATAAAAATTTATCCGAAATGAGGAATTGAACCATGCCTACTTTTCACACACGCCTAACTTCTTCCCTGGAAAAAGGATTTATTGACCAAATGCCGGAGCAATTCCCGCCCTATCGTCATGCCACCATGATGAGAAATCAGCATTTGTCCTTTCAGCTGTTCTACCGCATGGATGCCGATCATCATATCGAGCGTGTCCAAATTGAAGTCGAAAGTCCTCTTTCTCCCTACGTCCGATTGCGTACCGTAGAGCAAGTTCCCGTCTTGACCCCTTGCTATCACGGCAGGGTTGATGACAATTATTTACGCACGCAACCGGGTTTGTACCCCGATGTGCTTTTGCCCGTTCATTACCACAATTCCGTATTTTTTGTTCGAGATCAATTGCGCAGCTTGTGGATCAGCGTCTCTCCCGAGGGCAATTGCCCTGCCGGCGAGTACCCGCTGACGCTGGTAATCAAAACGATGGATGGCGAAGAATTGCGTCGCGAAACGCTGACGATCGATATTCTCGCCGCCGATTTGCCGTCGCACGGCATGATTCTGACCCAGTGGTTCCACTGCGATTGCTTGGCAAACTATTACCATTGCGAGGCTTTTTCACAGCGCCACTGGCAAATCATCGAAAACTTCATGCGCACAGCCGTCGAGTACGGGCAAACGATGATTCTCACGCCACTGTTCACTCCGCCGTTGGACACGTCGGTTGGGGGCGAACGACTAACCACTCAGCTGGTCGGTGTGACCGCTACTGCCGATGGTTATCGGTTTGATTTCTCCTTGTTGGATCGCTACATGGATTTGGCGCTGTCTTGCGGATTGCAATATTTTGAAATGTCGCATTTGTTTACACAGTGGGGCGCGCAACATGCGCCGAAAGTCATAACCACCACCGACGATAATTCGTGTGAACAAGCTTTCGGCTGGGAAACGGACGCGGTCGGAACGGAATACGCGACGTTTTTGCGCCTCTTTTTGCCGGCTCTGGTCCAACATCTCAAGGAACGCGGCTTGGATCAACGCTGCAAATACCACATTTCCGATGAACCGAACGAGGGTTCGCTGGAACAATATCGTCGCGCCAAAGCCATTGTCCAAGACGCACTGTCCGGTTACGATATCATGGACGCACTGTCTTCGGTGCAGTTTTACAAGCAGGGCGTCGTGGATCTGCCTATTCCCGCCAGCAATGCGATCGAGCCGTTTCTGGGCGAAAATATCCCGGGACTTTGGACATACTATTGTTGCAGCCAGAATACCAACGTCAGCAACCGGTTTATTGCCATGCCCTCATGGCGGAATCGCGCGATCGGAATGCAATGTTTCAAATACGACATTGCCGGTTTTTTGCACTGGGGGTATAATTTTTACAACAATATGTATTCCTCCGACACGATTAATCCGTATCTTTGCCAAGACGGCGAGCTGCAAGTCCCTGCCGGCGACGCGTTTGTCGTCTACCCGGAAGAAGACGGACACGCGATTCCGTCGTTGCGCTTAGAGGTATTCCGCGAGGCGCTGGAAGATGTTGCGGCAATGAAGCTGGCGGCAACGCTGTGCGGGAAAGAAGCGGTGATCGCGGCGATGGAACAAGCGTACGGCAAACCCATTCGTTTTTGCGATTGCCCGCATACGGCGGATGAAATGTTGCGTGTTCGCGCCGCTGTCGACGACATGATTCGTCAAGCCGTACGGGCGTGACAAGCCGGAAAGGGAGCGGGCGGAGAAACCGTCCGCGTGTAGTCTGAATTTTTCGCTTGCCGCAGATGAACCGATATATGGACCGTTTGCCGTATGAATTTGGCGGTGTTATCATAGATATGCTCACAAAAAATGAAAAAAAGTATTAAGAAAATATTGACAAATTTTGTTGAGCGTGGTATAATACATTTGCCAAATAAAATTGCATCCGGTTCATCGTTCGTCGGTCGACAGTCGACGCTCGACGTTCGTGTAGATCGCCCCCTTGGGGGCGGTGTACGTTTTTTCGCTTTTTTGAGGTTCCATACATAAGCTATATCCATATTCATCCATGAACACCGATTCTGTGCGGTTTTGTTTGGCGACGATCGGAGTTTGCGCTTTTTTGCGCGGACTTCGGCCGGCGCCTTTTTGTTTGGGCGATCCTTATTTTTGGCTGAAAAACCATGCCTTTCCCGACCTGCGTGCCCAGAATATGCGAGAACGCGCTGCCGGGGAACCCGTGCTTTCAGATATTTTATTTTTCTAATCTAACTACCTAAAAGGAGAAGACTCAAAATGAAGCAAATCGGAAAAATGATCCTGCTGCTTTTGTCGGTTTTGATGGCTTGTGCTTTGCTTACCGGGTGTAGCATGCAAGACGTGTCGGACAAATGGAACGGCATAACGGAAAACGTGAAAGGGTTCTTTGGCGATCTTATAGGGAATCAAGGCGACCAAGGCGAAAAAGGCGACCAAGGTGCCAAGGGCGAAAAAGGGGACAAAGGTGATCCGGGTGCATCCATTGGCAGCGTGGCGTTTGACGATCAAGGAAGATTGGTCTTTACGCTGACCGACGGCACGGTGCTGGATCCGGTAGAAATGCCAAAATCGGCACAATCCGCACATTCGCACAATTATGGCGCATGGGAGACGACGGTCCAGGCAACTTGTACTACCGATGGCGAGCAGGTGCGGGAATGTTCCTGCGGCGAGGTGCAAAAAAAGACGATCAAAGCCACGGGACATACCGAGGTGATCGATGCTGCCGTGTCTCCGACGTGCACAGAAAACGGTCTGACCGAGGGGAAGCATTGCTCCGCTTGCGGTGTCGTATTGAAAAAGCAGGAGAGTGTTCCTGCCGCCCACAACTATCGGACCACAGTTGTGAAGCCGACTTGTGAGAAAGAGGGATATACCACCTATTACTGTACCGTATGCTCGGATAGTTATGAGGGCGATCGAACGAAAGCGTTGGGACATTCGTATGAAAATGGTGTGTGCACCGAATGTGGCGGGATAAAAAGAGTGGATATGCGGACCAGAATCAGCGCGCCGATCGGGGATGAGTTTATAAAGGAAAGTTATTATATTGGTGGTAGTAGTGGCTGCGCTTTTGATTTGGAAGCGAAAAATATCAGTGGGAAAGATATAAAATATATTACAATTACGCTGGAGTTTTATAATAGGGTAGGGGACAAAAAATATACTGGAAATTACAAATATACCGGTCCTTTTGCGTCAGACGAAGTGTTCACATTAACTAAGGGGTTCAATGCAGATTATACGCTATATTCAATGGGTCTGAACAAATTGAGTGCGATAAGTAAATTGCGCATCAGCGAAATCAAACTGGAATATGCCGATGGTACGGTAGAAGTGGGCGACTACGGCTACGAATCAACGAAGAGTAAATAAGATGGTGGACTTGGCATCTACCACATATGACGCGGACGCGCTTTACAGTATCGACAGTACGGCATCGTATCCGAATGTGATGTACACTTGGATGGGAACAAGCGGAGAGTTTATCGGAGACTATTATAATTATTATTCAGAGACGCCGATTTTTGGCGTAAATCCTACTTCGGTAGCTCGAGTTGAAGTAAAGGACAGTGGGAGTAATACGCTAATTTATGCCGCACAAAATGCAAAAGAATTCACTGTCGGTGCTGAGAAAACGATTGTTTTGTACGAGTTAAAAAACAAGTACGGAGAACGATATTATTACGAAGTTGAATTTCATGCGGTTGACAGTAATTTGACTTATTCGGTCACGGACGGCAAAGGAGTGATTATTTCAAACGGAAAGGTAACTTATAATGAAAAAGATAATTCGCTTCGCAAGGCTATTTTCGCTACATACACGGAAATTTTAAGCGATGAAACATATCGCGAGCAACTCGAAAGAACACTGTATTATACGATCGGAAATACAACGGAACGTTTTGAATTATCTCAATTCAGCATTTATACAGATGCCTCCTACGAAGAAGATATTCTCCCATATACAGATATAACGACGAATTCCGAGTACATTTGGCGTGCCGTCAAGGATAGTAAGTATGCGCTATTGATTATGACTTATAAGCATGAGGGTGATATTGTGCATATTTATTATCTTTACCATGTTAATTTCAACGGTAGCGGCCGCTATGAGTGGATGAGTCATCCAAATTATTTCAGCAATATTACATATACATATCCGATATACACCCTCTATGGCAGCGACGGAACAAATATTTGTAATAGAATAAGTGTGGTTTATTCGCAAGGAGTATCAACCGTTCTTTCAAGTTATCAGCAATCCGTTACGTTCCATGCAAAAGGAACATATACCGCAACATTGAGTTTCTATATTACCGATTTTGAAATATTCGGAGGCGCGAAACGAGACGGAATAACGCTTAATTTGAAACAAACTTTTGAAGTGTTGGATAGATATGATGATGTTTATATTACCTATGTCACCGATTCCGAACATCCGTTTGATGACGGGACAACGGAAAGAACGGTAATTTACAGTTTGGCAAATGATATAACCACTCTGTCGAAAAAAGTGTTTGATACTAATTCCGATATTCTTTACGGATGGGTAATAAAGCCTAATATTTCTGCATCTACAGCATACGGAAGCGGTACGGTAATGGAGGCCGCTAAGTACATCGGTAACTTTAATTCGCAGCACATTACGCTGTATGCCGTTTGGGATAGTGGTATGACAATTACCGCACAGGCAGACGGAAATGACGGCGCAACGCAATTTATATATATGGGTACTTCCGGAAAATATCAAGTCAAATTGAGTGATTTTGATAACATGATTACAACGCCGAGCGGATATAAGCATGTCGGTTGGACCGGCGGCTTTTTGGGTGA
This sequence comes from uncultured Lachnospiraceae bacterium, assembly GCA_964507155.1. Lineage (GTDB taxonomy): Bacteria > Bacillota > Clostridia > Oscillospirales > CAG-272 > SIG644. The sequence goes on along the minus strand of CAZDOX010000064.1, from coordinate 551 downwards.
TGAAATCGTGGCAAGAGAATCTTACAGTATCAGCGATCAAGATATTGAATGGGATAATCCCGATTACTTCGTAATCACTGCTGTATTTAAGAAAATATTGACAGTTGGTTATTCGATTGACGGCACTTATTCTAATGATTGGCAACGTGGAGAAACGGTAGTGGAAGGAGGAACCGTTGCTAATCCGAACTTACATGCTAATGTTTCTTGCAAGATTGATGGTTATGAATTTAAGGGATGGTATGTCAAGGGAGATGAAACAAAAACAATCGTTGATCTATCGACCTATGAAATTAAGGAGAATACGACTTTTGTAGCTTTGTTCGGAACAATTGAGGAGGAAAGCACATGACAAAAAGAAAACGCAATCGAATACTGTCCCTTCTTCTGTCTATCTTGACACTCACCCTATTTCTGCTTGGCAGCATTACGGCATACGCGGCATCTCCCGTAGGTGGCGGTGACGGAACCTATTCCGTTCCCGTAAATCTTGACGGATTGACGATGGGGAAAGACAATTTTTCTTCAACCGCTACGGTGGAAAAGAGCGG
>CAZDOX010000063.1:868-6397 GCA_964507155.1 uncultured Lachnospiraceae bacterium | reverse complement strand
GGCACCCGTCGTTTTGTTCACCACCACGGCAACCACGCACGGCTTGGATTGCTCGGCAATTTCTTGAATCGTCAGCGTACCGCTCTCGCCGTTTTCCTCACGAACGTAGACCACACGATTCGACCCGGATTGCGAATCACCCGTACCGTTTTGGCTCTGTCCGCGCCCCGTCAAACTGCCTGCCAACAAGGACGCGATCAAAATGGTAAAGCTGACCGCAAAAAACGCGGTCATCACCATAGCATAGGTAAAAATCCCACTGCGACGTCGAGCACTGTTTTGCTGCTCGTCCGTAGCGCGCTGCGTTTCGTAATTCCAACGGTAACGAATTACGCCATCTTTTGTATTTTCTTCTGACATGGCGCCATGTTGCCCACCGGACGGTTGCGATCCCGCGGGCGCCGCGTCATGGATTTCCACACCGCCCGATTCAATCGATTCAACCGATTCAACCGATTCAAGCGTTTCGACCGATTCGGTTTGCGTCGGTGCTTCCGTCTCTGCGACTACGTCCGGAGCGTCGAGTTCTTCGCTCGCCTCTCTCCCATTGTCGCGCTCACTTTCTTTTTCATCCGCAGCGGTCATTTCGACCGTTTCGGGCGATTTTGTCTCATCATCTGTCGTCAGGCTCTGCGCGTCATCATTCGGCTGCGCCGGCGCGTCGTCCCTGCTTTCGTTTTTGTCCTTGCCCTCAATCTCGGCTTTTTGATTCTCCATCTCCATCTGTTTTTTCATTCCTTTCCGCGTGCGCGCGCCATTAAGCTATTAAGCCATTAAGATTCCTCGCCTTTTCGCAGCGGCTGCGGCGCGCCTTTGGTTAACGTAAAACTAAACTGGCAATCCTTTCCATATTCGCTGGTGACCCAAATTTCTTCATGGTGCGCGGTGATAATCGTCTTGGCGATGTACAAGCCGAGTCCGGCGCCTTTTTTATCCAACCCGCGACTTTTATCGCCTTTGTAAAACCGTTCAAACACAAACGGAATATCGTCAGCCGCAATGCCCTGACCGCTGTTGTAAACGGAAACTTGAATTTTATTCTTAATATCGGTTCGTTCGGCGATGGTTATACGGTATTGACCGCCCTCTTTTGAAAATTTTATCGCGTTGTCGCACAAATTATACAGAATCTGATAAATCGCGTCGTGGTCGGCGATCACCGTCATATTGTCCTCGTCGCACAAAAATTCCACCTGCAGCTTTTTTTCCAGCAAACGCTGCTCGCAGGAAATGATGATTTGTCTTGCCATCTCGCAAATATCAAACGGCTTCATCACAAACTTTCTCTCCCCCGCTTGAATCCGGGAAAGATCCAGTAAAGACGCCACCAATCTGGACAGACGATGAACTTCCGTCGAAACAATATCCAAATAGTAATTTTGCCGCTCCGGCGGAATCACGCCATCGCGAATTCCGTCGATAAACCCGGCGATACTGGTCATCGGCGTGCGCAAGTCATGAGACACGTTGCTCAAAAAAGTATTTCGCACCGTATCTAAATTCTCCAGCGACGCCGCCATTTGGTTAAAGGCGATCCCCAGCTCCGCGATTTCATCGTCGCCATGAACGACCACGCGTCGGTCAAATTTCCCTGCGGCAAAATCCTTGGCGACGCGACCCATATCTTTTAGAGGGGCGGTGACACGCTCGGAAATAAAATACACCGCGATCAGAGCAGCCAGCATAATCCACAAGCTGGCCATGATGATCGTCTTGGTCATCACGCTGACCAGTCCCGTCCATTCCTCGCTGGAGGACAGCACCACCACCACGCCGGCCAATCGACCGTTGCTTGCCATGACCGGGGCGGCATACCCCACGCGTGCATGGTCAAACAAAGAGGTAAGCATATTTTCGTCATCAATCGGCGTTGCCAAGCGGAGCTTGGTCATCATGCTCTCGGGGAGTTGCAATTCGCGCGAAATTTGGGAATGATTCTCGCCACCGGTAGCCACCACGCAGCCGCGGTTGTTGGTCAATACCACGGTAACGTCTTCCGCACCGGTCATGGACAAACGAATCGCAGCAACCAAGTGGTTGATGTTGCCTGCCTCCATCACATCCATTTCCTCTTTGAGCGTTTCTTTCTCACGCAGTTCTTCTTTTAAGTATTTTTGCAACGCGTTGGCCATTTGAACCACGCTTTGTTCTTTCATCGAAGAAGCGTACTGCGTCACAATTCCACTCACAATCGCAAGCAGCAACGCAAAGCAGACCACAATAATACAGATAAATGCGGAAAGATATTTTCCGAACACACTTTTGAACATATCTACCCCTCGTCACACTCGCCGGAAGTCACTCAGTTATTCATTTCAAACTTATACCCGACGCCCCAAACCGTTTTCAGCGCCCACTTATCCGAAACGCCCTCCAGCTTTTCTCTCAATCGTTTGACGTGAACATCCACCGTACGAGAATCGCCCAAATAGTCAAATCCCCACACCTTGTCCAGCAGTTGATCGCGAGAGAATACGCGGTTGCAGTTGGTAGCCAAAAAATACAGCAGTTCCAGCTCTTTCGGGGGAATATCCACCAATTTCCCCTTAATTTTCAACTCATATTTCTGCTTGCTGATTTCGATTCCGTCAAATTTCACGGTTCCCTCTTCGCCGCCTTGCAGCGCGTTGTTTTGATAACGGCGCAAAACCGCTTTCACCCGCGCCGAAAGTTCTTTCATATCGAAAGGCTTCACGACAAAATCGTCCGCCCCAAGTTCCAAGCCGAGCACTTTATCAAAGACCTCGCCCTTGGCGGTAATCATAATAATCGGCTTGGTCGACATCTCGCGGATTTCACGACAGACCTGCCACCCGTCCTTTTTGGGAAGCATAATATCCAAGAGCACCATATCGGGATCAAACATTTTGAACATGTTGATGGCTTCCGCCCCATCCCCTGCGGTTCGGACATGGTAGCCGTCTTTCTCAAAATAGATTTTCAGCATCTCGCTGATATTGGGATCATCGTCTACGATCAGCAATTTGGTATCCATCATAATTAAAAAGTCCTCCGTTTTATAAAATAGCTATCCTTGTATCAGTTTATCACGGCAATGGGTTTATTTGGTGAATGTATGTTGAACATTTGCGAAATTTTGGAAGTAAATGCTTTGAGATAACACCGACATCTCGTCTGCGTGTTGTTCGTTCGAACTTGCCCATCTTCGGCTCGCGGCTGCGCTTTGTTCGCGCATATCGCACTCTACGGGAGAATTTCGCCTCGCGAAATTCTCGGTACGCGGCTATACTTTGTTCGCACAAATGTTACGCCGCGTATATTATACCATGTTTGAACGAAAAAGTCCATAGATTTTTGAAAAAATTACACGATACAATTAAGCTTTTAAACGGATCCGCGGGCAAGCGAACCGATTCGCGCACCGCCTTTCTTTGGATGAATTTTGGCTCAATAAATCACTTGACAATTGCTAAAAAACATGTTACAATATAGCCGTTAAATTATGAATCGGATCGGACTTTTAAGCAGTACGTCGATCGTTTATGACCAAGCACGATTTTCGATCCAATTCAACGAGAAAGGGCGCTTCGAATATGGAAAAAGTCGCATTTGCCGTCGATATTGGCGGAAGCAAGCTGCTTTGCGGTTTTGTGGACGAGCACGGAGCCATCATCGACACGGAAAAAACACTGCTTTCTCCCGACACAGACGCGCAGCGTCTGGAACACGAGATAATCAAAGGCTACGCCGCGCTGTGTGGTCGAAATCCGCATGTGCGTCCGTTCTCGTGCGGCATGACCATTCCGGGCGTCGCCGACCCCAAAACGGGGCGGTGGGTCTACGCGTGCTTCTCCGGCATTCGAAATTACCCCATTGCCGCCAACATGCGCGAACAATTAAAAATACCCGTAACCATTGAAAACGACGCCAACGCAAATGCTTGGGGCGAGCGTGTATTCGGCAATTGCCGCGATTGCGACGATTTTCTTTGGGTGACGGTGTCCAACGGCATTGGCGCGGGATTGGTGCTCGGCGGTCGATTGTATCGCGGATTTGCACAAGGAGCGGGAGAGTTTGGACATCTCATCATAGAACGCACCGGTTTGCCCTGCCCTTGCGGTCATCGCGGATGCATGGAGGCGATGGCTGCGGGGCCTGCGATTGCCAAACGTTACGAGCTGCGCACCGGACAACCGTGTTCGGCAGCGGAAATCTCACGTCTCTGTCGCAACGAAGACGAAAATGCCAAAATCATTCTTCGCGAAACGGCGGAATATATCGGTCGGGGCCTTGGCAAAGTAGCCAGTTTGCTCAATCTGAAACAATATGTGCTGGGCGGCGGCGTGATGCAAAGTTTTGATTTGATGATTGAGGATATTGAACGTGCTTTTCGTGAAGAAGCATTTGCTCTGCCCAACCAAGACGCGTCAATCGTCAAAACGGCGCTCGGTTATGAAGCCGGTTTGCTCGGTGCGGCGGCGCTTGCCGTTTGTCCGCCCCAAGCATACACTACAACACACAAAAAGGAGATAATATCACCATGAACGCTCATGAATATTTTCATTTAATCGCGACACTTGTCGAAAAGTTGGATCCCGCAGCTTGCGATCGCGCGGTTGCGCTAATTCGTAAAACAATGCAAAACGGCAACGCTATTTTCGCCGCAGGAAACGGAGGAAGCGCCGCCACCGCCAATCATTTTGTCGCCGACTTTGGAAAAAATGTGGTTAAAGGAGATGAGGGCCGCCCGCGCGTCATGTCGTTATGTTGCAACGTGTCTTCAGTGACGGCTTACGCCAACGACGAGGGATATGGGTATGCGTTCTCTCGTCAGCTGACCAACTGGGCAACAGATGGTGACTTGCTTGTCGTCATTTCTGCCAGCGGTAACTCGCCAAGCGTAGTTGAAGCAGCCAAGCTGATGCACAAACGCGGAGGAAAAGTCATTGCCATGACGGGGTTCTCCGGTGGGAAATTGCGCGAGATCGCCGACATCTCGCTGCACGTGCCCGATGATCGTTACGAGGCCGTTGAAGACATACACTCCGTTTTCTGTCACATGATCGTGAGTTGCTTAAAGGAAAACCAATAGGAGGTGATCCCCTCACATGTGGATCGTTATGGCCGCCGGCTCCGCGCTGTTCGCCGGGTTGACGGCAATTCTTGCCAAGTGCGGAATCAAAAAAACAGATTCCGATCTCGCCACGGCAATTCGAACCGCGGTCGTGCTGATCTTTGCTTGGATCATGGTTGGGATTGTCGGCTCCGCTCCGTCGGCCGCAACCATTGAGCCGATTTCGCTGGTCTTTCTGATTTTATCCGGACTTGCCACGGGCGCTTCTTGGATTTTTTATTTTCAAGCGCTGGCCTTGGGTGACGTGAATCAAGTCGTACCGGTGGACAAATCCAGTACCGTTATCACCGTTCTTCTTGCCATCGTCTGCTTTCACGAAACCGAGCATTTGATGATCAAACTGTCGGGCACGCTGCTGCTTGCGATCGGGATTTTTCTCATGATCGAAAAAAAGCCGTCCGAAGAAAAAGTAAGAAAAGAAGTTTTTAATTAGC
>CAZDOX010000063.1:0-858 GCA_964507155.1 uncultured Lachnospiraceae bacterium | reverse complement strand
CGAAGAAAAGAGCACAAACAAGCGCTGGCTGGTCTGTGCCCTGCTCTCGGCGATTTTCGCGTCTTTGACCTCGATTCTCGCCAAAATCGGCATTTCGTCTGTTGAATCCAACTTAGGAACCGCCATTCGGACCGGCGTGGTCTTGCTCATGGCGTGGGGGATTGTCTTCGCCAAGGGAAAACACAAGCAACTGTTGTCTATCGATCCGAAAGAATTGATTTTTATTATTTTCTCAGGTCTGGCTACGGGCATCTCTTGGCTGTGCTATTACAGCGCAATTCAAAACGGCGTAGTCAGCGTGGTTGTGCCGATCGACAAAATGAGCGTCCTTGTCGCCGTCATATTCTCCGCCGTTGTGTTTCATGAAAAGCTTTCAAAAAAAGCTGTACTGGGACTTTGTCTCATGCTCTGCGGCACCCTTGCCATGGCACTGGGACAATAAGATAAAGGTTCTTCATCATGATTGCTGTATGAGTGTCTGTATCGCAAATGCAACGCATTTACTTTTGCGTGATTCTGGCGTTTCCACCGGACACGGGCGGCTGATAGCCGCCCCTACGGAATGTGTGGGAAACGGACCGGCGTCCTCGACGGTCCCTACAAGAAATGAGAAATGCGGGGGAAAACTTCTTAGCGGGGAAAAACTTCTTAAAAGAAGTTTTTCCCCGCACCCCTTTTCAAGAATTTTTTATAAAAAGGATGACTGCTGTTTCAACGGTTGTACAAAAACTTTCAGCCATCCTACCGTCAACCGCCGCGGGGTCGTCAGGGGAGCGTGCTCCCCTGACAAGAAAAACTAACGCCCCCCTCGCCCGCGTGCGGGAGAGGGGGCAGGGGTGAGGGCAGTTCCTTGCCAAA
>CAZDOX010000062.1:0-6439 GCA_964507155.1 uncultured Lachnospiraceae bacterium | reverse complement strand
GCTTCATTAAGTACGGAATCACGGTCGGGTCAATCGTTCCGCAGCGAGTTCCCATCGGAAGTCCCTCGTTGGGCGTGAATCCCATGGATGTATCCACCACTTCTCCCTGCTGAATTGCCGTGATGGAAGAACCGTTGCCCAAGTGGCAGGTAATGACTTTCATCTCCGAGAGCGGCTTGCCGCACAGCTCGGCGACGCGGCCGGATACGTAGCGGTGCGACGTTCCGTGGAATCCGTAGCGGCGCAGACCGTACTTCTCGTAGTATTCATAAGGAAGCGGATATACGTAGGAAACCGGCTTCATCGTGCTGTGGAACGCCGTGTCGAACACGCAAACCATCGGCTTTCCGGGGCATGCTTTGCGGCAAGCCTCGATTCCCTTGATGGCAGGGGGACCGTGCAGCGGGTTAATTCCGACGATGGAATACAGATAATTCAACGTCTCGTCATCAACCAAAGTGGATTCTTTCAATTTACCGCCATGCGCAACTCGATGGCCGATCGCGTCAATTTCATCCACCGTTGCAATGACGCCCAGCTCGGCGTCGGTCAGCAAGCGAAGAACCAAATTGATCGCATCATCATGATCTTTCAGCGTGACTTCCGCCGCATAATCGTCCTTGCCTGGGCGCTTATGAGTAATGAAGCCGCCGATACCGATTTTTTCGCAGTTTCCTTTGGCAATGACCCGATGCTCGTCCATATCGAACAACTGGTATTTCAGCGAGGAACTGCCGGCGTTAACGACCAAAATTTTCATGAAAAGCGAAACCTCCGTTGTATAAATTCAGCTTTCGAACTCCGTCACTGCCGCAAGAGGCGTGAGCACGGCGAGGGAAAGAATCTTGGGTATCGATTTGCCGCACCGCGCAGCCGATCCACACGATCGGGGCGATTTTGGCATAGATATACCTCTACTCATTACTTATTATAGCACACACTTGAGTTTTTTTCAAGGGCATTTGCAAAAAAACTTTCGGAAAGCGGCGAAAAATACTTACCGAAATTTCAGCCGCAACTCTCGCGTTTTTTGTCGTTTTTTCTCCATAGAACGTCGATCGTCCGCCGGTGCGGCACCGTCTCCCGGATATTTCCCCGCACCGCTCCGATATTTTTTTCGATCCCCTTGACATTTTCCACACGCCGTGATATAATTAGTTAACTAACTAAGAAAGGAAGCATCTTTATGTCGGAACAAAAAAACAAACCGTCGTCCACGGTTCATCTGATTGAAAAACGTCCGCCGCACCCGAACGAAACCCCTTTGATGGTCATCAATGACATTTCTCATCTGTTTCACGGGAAAATGCGCAGCACCGAAACGGAGGGAATTTTGTCTCAAAACGGGGCGCGCATGATCTTAAACATTTTGGCTCACCATGAGGGGCTGCGTCAAGTGGATCTCGCTCGCATGATGCATATGCAAGCGCCGACGATCAGTATTCTGGTCAAGAAAATGTCCGCCGAGGGACTTTTGACCAACGCCATGCGCATGTCCGATCTGCGCTCTTCTCGCTTATATCTGACCGACGAGGGACGCGAGCGTTACGAAAGAACACAGCGCCTGCTACGCTCCACGGAAGAAGTCGTCATGGACGGATTTTCCCGCTCGGAAGTAAAAGAACTCAACGCGCTGCTTGACCGCATGCGCAACAATTTGCTCAACGATCTGGAAGCCGGCGGTCTGCTGCGCCCGGCGCCCGATCCCTCCGAGATGCCGGAAGAGGAGTAACCGTTCATGAAATTAACCAAATATCTCAAGCCGTATCGAGTGTTTGCGATCATTTCCCCGCTGATGATGATGGGAGAAGTGCTCGCCGACCTTTGCTTGCCGTAATTGATGTCCTTTATCGTTGACTACGGCATTTTGGAAAACGGGTTGACCGAAATTCAAAAAAGTTCGGTAGCCTCCGGCATTATGTCGCTCTTGTACGGTGATACTTACACTCAAATGAACATCATCGTCACCTTTGGCGTCCTGATGTTGCTGATCACCTTGATCGGCGGCTTTTTCGGCACGTTTTGCGCCTATACCGCCGCGCGTGCCGCGCAAGGATTCGGTCACGACATACGCATTGACGGATATCGTCACGTCATGTCGCTGTCCATCGAACAAACCGATCGCTTCACCACCGGTTCCCTGATCACGCGCATGACAGGCGACATTGCCATGTTGACCGAATTTATCGAAATGATTTTGCGCATGTTTGTCCGCGCGCCCATGTTCTTGATCGGCGGCACCATCATGCTGATCACGCTGGATCTCAGCTTCGGGACGGTGCTGCTTTGCGCCCTGCCGGTTCTTTTGATCACCCTCGGGTTGGTGCTCTCGCGCGCCGTGCCGATTTTTGGCGTGGTGCAAAAGAAATTGGACCGCGTCAACGCCGTTGTGCAGGAAAATATTTCCGGCGCTCGCGTGGTCAAAGCCTACGTGCGGGAAGATTATGAAAACCGACGTTTCGGCACGGCAAACGGAGAACTGCGCGATCAAAATCTTCGCGTGCTGAAGCTGATGTCGCTCATCAACCCCGTCATGACCATCGTGCAAAACTTCGCGGTCATTGCCATTTTTGCCATCGGCGGCATTTCCGTTTCCCGCGGTTTGAACGGCATGTCCCTGGGAGATGTGATGGCGGGCGTCAGCTACGTGACAACCGTTTTGTCCAGCGTGATGATGGTCACCATGATGTTCCAGTCGATTTCCCGCGCCATGGCTTCCGCCAAGCGTGTGCAGGAGCTGCTGGACAGCACGCCGGTAATTGTCAGCGGGGATAAGACCGCCGATTCTGCCGACGGCACCGTTCCCGCCATCGAATTTCGCGATGTGGAGTTCCGCTATCCCGGGACCGCGGGCAAACCGGTGTTAAAACAAATCAATCTCTCGATTTCGCGCGGCGAAACGCTGGCGGTCATCGGGGCGACGGGCAGCGGAAAAACGTCGCTGGTCAATTTGATTTCCCGTTTTTACGATCCTTGTGCGGGGACCGTGTTGGTGGACGGCTTGGACGTTCGCCTTTGGGACTTGGATGCGCTTCGCAAAAAAATCGGATTTGTTCAGCAAAAGAGCGAGTTGTTCTCCGACACCATTCGCGGAAACATTTTGTGGGGCAAGCAAGACGCCACCCAAGAGGAAGTGGAAGCTGCCGCCGCGGTGGCTCAAGCGGAACCGTTTATCGACGGTTTTTCCGAGCGGTATGACACGTTTATCGCGGAAAAAGGCGCCTCGCTCTCCGGCGGTCAAAAGCAGCGCATGTCCATTGCACGCGCGCTGGTGCGCAAACCGGAAATATTGATTTTGGACGACTCGACCTCGGCGCTGGACCTTGCCACCGAGGGAAAGCTGCGCGCCCAATTGCGCAGCGCGCTGGTCGGCACGACGGTCATCATGATCGCGCAGCGCATTGCTTCGGTCAAAGAAGCGGATCGCATTGCCGTGATCGAAGCGGACGGCTCGATTCTCCACTGCGCGCCGCACGACGAGCTGCTTCGCGTCAGCGCAACTTATCGCGACATTGTCAATTCTCAGAATCGGGCAGGAGGTGATATGCATGAATAATTCTCGCCCTCAACCCACGCCTCAACAAACCATGGCGCGCCCCCTTCCCGGCATGGGAGGACCGGGCGGTCGCAACAGCGGGCGCTTGAATGTGGAAAAACCCAAAAACGCCAAGGCAACCATTGGCAGGTTATTACACTACATCGGGCGAAACGGCACGCTGTTTTTGCTGCTGCTTTTGTTTATGCTCATCACCACGCTGGTCGATTTGTTGGGACCGATGCTTCAGCAAAAAGCGTTGGCGACATTTTCCGTCGTCGACGGCGCGCTGTCGGTCGATCTGCCCGCTCTGCGCTCTTACTTGATGTTCATGGCGTTGGCGTTTGTCGTCAGCGCGGCGGTTTCCCTGCTGCAGGGGTTAATCTCCGCCAAGCTGTCGCAGGCAACGGTGTACGCCATGCGCTCCGATTTGTTCCGTAAAATTTCCAAGCTTCCCATCAGCTATACGGACACACACCGACACGGGGATTTGATGTCGCGTATGACCAACGATGTGGAAAACGTTTCCAACGCGGTTTCTCAGTCGATTACGACATTAATTTCCTGCTTGATCACGCTGGTCGGCGCGTTTTTCATGATGCTCCATTACAGCTGGCAGATGACGCTGATCACGCTGGTCACCATTCCCCTTGCCATTACCGTGTCCGGAACGCTGGGAAAATTTATGCGAAAATTCTTTGTTCGCCAGCAAATTTTGTTGGGGCAACTCAACGGTCATGTGGAAGAGATGGTCACCTCTTACAAAACGGTGGTCTCTTACGGCAAAGAGCATGACGCGGTGGAGGAATTTTCCCACACGTCCGGCGAACTGCGGCACGCCAGCATTTCCGCGCGCGTTTGGGGTTCGATCATGGGTCCGATTATGAATTTTGTCGGAAACTTGCAGTATGTTGCGCTTGCGATCACCGGAGGATATTTGATTTTGAGCGGGCGCGGCGGCATGTCGATCGACAAATTGCAAGCCATGCTGATGTATTCCAAGAAATTCACCATGCCGATCAACCAAGTTGCCAACCAGTATTCGACCATTCTGACCGCTCTTGCCGGCGCGGAGCGAATTTTTGACATTATGGACAGCGCGGACGAGGTCGATCAGGGCACAAATTCACTGTCCGGCGCCACCATGCAGGGGCACATCGAATTTGAAGATTTGTGTTTCTCCTACGTCAAGGGAGAGCCGGTGTTAAAACATCTCAATCTTTCCGTCGCGCCCGGGCAGAAAGTGGCGATTGTCGGGGCAACCGGCAGCGGAAAGACCACGATTGTCAACCTTTTGACCCGATTTTACGAACCGGACAGCGGGCGCATTACCGTGGACGGGGTGGATATCCGAGACATGCGCAAAGATAACTTGCGCCATGCCGTGGCGATCGTGTTGCAAGATACGGTGCTCTTTTCGGACACCATAGAAAACAACATTCGCTACGGAAACACCGACGCGGACATGGACGCCGTGCGTCACGCGGCGGCAACGGCATACGCCGACACGTTTATCGATCGATTGCCGGACCAATACGGCACCATGCTGGCGGAATCCGGGTCCAATTTGTCGCAAGGCCAGCGGCAGCTGCTGTCCATCGCGCGGGCGGTGCTGGCGGATCCGAAAATTTTAATTTTGGACGAAGCGACATCCTCGGTGGACACGAGAACGGAAATGCACATTCAGCAAGCAATGGTTAATCTGATGAAAAACCGCACCTCGCTGATCATCGCGCACCGGCTGTCTACCATTCGCGACGCGGATAAGATCGTCGTTCTGAAAGACGGTGTGATCGCGGAAGAGGGAAATCACGAGCAGCTCTTGGCGCGCGGCGGCGAATACGCCAAGCTCTACCAAAGTCAGTTTGCCGGAATCGCCACATAAACGACCAAACGACCAAACGACCAAACGACAAAAAACGGCGAAAAAAACATCGGGGAGGAACTTCCGAAACGAAGTTTCTCCCCCCTTTTTATATTCCGCGGTCCCGCGTTTTCCGTTTTTTATCCCGCGCCGGCGCCTATTTTCTCACCGCGCTTTGATACAATTCCACCATCTCTTTTAGGATATCCAATCGAATAAAGTCTTTGTTGTACGCGATGTTTACCTCGCGCATCATGCTCAAATTTTCAATCGGAAGAATCGACAGCTTGCCTTTTTTCACGTCGCTGATGCACACGCTCTTCGGCAAAATGGAAATCCCGAAATTTTTTCGCACCAATTCTTTGATGGTCGCGACGTTATCCACCTCCAGAGAAATGTTGAAGTTATCAATGCTCTCGTTGATGCTGATCAGCGTGGCTTCAAACAGTTGTCGCGTGGCCGACGTCGGCAAACGCAAAATCATATTCTCTTTTTTCAGCTCGTTTACGGTAATCATGGATTGCGCCGCCAGCGGACTCTCGTTGTTGAGAACGCACACCAAGTAGTCCGTGTCCAGCATGAAATAATTCAGCTTGGGCGACAAGCGCTTTCCCTCGACAATGGCAATGTCCAGCTCATAATTTTCCAGCATCTCATAAAGATTATTAATCACATCAGTAATAATCGTTATGGTAATGTGCGGGTACAGATTCACATACTTGGCAAGGATTTCCGTGATGGAATTGTTTTCCGAGGAATGGGTAACTCCCACCCGCAGGCGAGAAATGTTTCTTTGCTCGTCGGCGATTTTGTCCAACATTTTTTCGTGCAACGCCTTTAATCGCTTGGCATATGTCACGGCGATCTCACCTTCCTGCGTCAATTTCACCTCGCCTTTTCCCCGCACAAACAACTTGGCTTTGCACTCCTGCTCCAATTGGTTGATGTGATTGCTGACCGCCGGCTGCGTCAGAGCGAGCATTTGAGCCGCTTTGGTAAAGCTTTTACACTCGGCAACCGCCAGCAATGTGTCGATTTTT
>CAZDOX010000061.1:0-6452 GCA_964507155.1 uncultured Lachnospiraceae bacterium | reverse complement strand
AAGCGGCGGCAAATGGCGCGAAACGGATGATCGCTGACGCCGGCCAGCGGGGCGAGAAACAACCCGTGGCGCAACGTGTGGGCGCCGATGGTGATCGCGGCGCGGGGGGATTGGGATAAAGACATGGCAAATTCCTTTCATTTCATTGTAAACGGGCGGCGCCTATACTTCGGGCGCCAAGTCCGAGGCTTTGGTTTTCAGATTTGATGACGCTTCTCTTTGGTGTTTTTTGTCCAACAGCGGGTCCAGAACGGAAACGTCATGGGCCACAGCACGCCGGCAAACACAATGACGATAAAATAGCGGCAGGCGTGCGCGATCGGGTGTCCGTGAAACAGCGACAAAAGAGGCGCTTTTAGCCCGACTTTTAAGGCGAGCAGCAGGATCATTCCGATTCCCAGCTTGCACCCCTGCGCTGCCGGCGGCGCGGCGGTTTCAAAGTGCAGCCGATGATGATCCGCCGCGTAAACGACCAACAACGACACCGCGCAGGAAAGAACGGTCCATGCGTTTTTTCGTCCCTCGGCAAGATTGCTCGGATCGACGTCGGCGGGAAAAGGAAAACATTCCACGTAGACCACCAGCGCGATCGCCATCACAATGAGCGAAGAGATCGTGGCGATCATGCGCGGCGGCGACGTCATGGCGCGACAGATCCACGGGTACAGAGCGAAAACCAGCACCCCGCCGATCAGCAAAGAGACGAGCACGTCTTTTGGCGTGTGAACGCCGAGATACATGCGGGAAAAGGCGACCAATCCGATCAAAATCGCCGACACGATTTTCACCGATTTGCGGGAACTGACGCGCGCGACGCAGCCGTAAGCGCCCGTGGCGGTTTGCGTGTGCCCGCTGGGAAACGAATACCCGGTGGCAGCCGCCCGCGCCCGCTCGACAATGGTAAAATTCGGATCCAACACCCACGGTCTCGGAATCCGACACAGCAGTTTGAGAAATTGATTGGCGCTAAGTCCGATAAAGCTGACGATCATAAAGTAATAGGCGTTTTTCTTATCGCAGCACCAGAACATCCAAAGGGCAAGGAGCAAAAACAAACTCTCTTCTCCGAAAACGGTCAAAAAAGAGAACAGAACGTCAAGAATCGGATGGCGCCATTGCTCCAAAACATACAAAAAGGACATGAGTTCCCCTCCAAACAAAGATCAAAAATCAACGCGGCAGCGACGGAAAAGTCACCGCACGCCCAAGGGGCAAGGAATAGATCAAAATACGATCGGGGTACGCGCCGAACATGCCTTCCACCGCGTCGGCGTAAATCGCCAGCTGATCGCCGTGATCCCGAATCAGTTGATCGGCAACGGCGCGCTCCCTTTGACAATCGGGCAGGTCCGCCCCCCAATCGTCGGCGCGCAAACGGTCGGTTTTATAATCGCACAGCGTCAGCTTCCCCTCCCGATCCGTCATCACCAAATCCAGCGACCCTTGAACGTACAGCGAGGCGTCGCCGAGCTCGGCGTCCAGATCGCGGCGGGTGGTCAGCATGCGATAAGGGAGAAAACGGTTGAATTGCAGCTCGCGATAGACCTTGTCGGCGTGAAGAATTTCGTCAAACAGCTCGCTTTGCACAAACGCTTGCAAATGGCGGCGATTTAAAATATCCGCGGTGTGGGGCGTCAGATATTTTTGCTCCACCAGCCGCAAAATTTCCGCCTCCACACCGTGCAAGGCCAAGTAGTGATGATCGCAGTACTGCAAAAACAAATGCGTGGCGGTCCCGCGTTCGGCGGCGGTGGCTTGGCTTTTTTTCAGCAGCATTTCCGCAAAAGAAACCTGCGCGGATTGCAGCAATTCAATACGACGGCGCACCGCCTCCGCGTCGTTGGACGCCTGCTGCTCCGGTGGGAGAATTTCCTCGCCGGCGTCCGTTTCGGACGGGGCGATCCGCTCGGGCAAAAACACATGATCCAAGAGGTCGTGCTTCAACTTGGACGCCGCCGCTTTGGTCGGCAGAGTGCGAAGCAGCGCGTGCGGGTCGCGATATTGCCGATGTGCTTCCATAATGTCGCGATAATAGGCGGCAGAGGGCGATCCGCTCGGCTCCGGTCGGCGCGGCGCGGCGGGGGTGGGCAGATCGTCGGTTATAGGCGGCGTCAAGACGGTCGGTTCTTCCGCTTCTGTCGGTTCTGTCCGCTCCGTCGCACCTACGATAACCAGGCGATAGCAATCCGACAATCCCGGCGCGCGATTGGTCGGGGCGATGGCGCCGAGAATCCAGGAAAGATAGGATTTTGCCGACAAAATCGCCGCGCGGTCTCCCCGCGTCGGACGATCTGCCCGTTCGATGACGCGATCGACGTTGCCGCGAATCGAAGCGGTTAAGTAAAGCCGCTCTCTGGCGCGCGTCATGGCGACGTACAAAATCCGCATTTCTTCCTCCGTTTGGCGAACGCGAAGTTTGGTGGTGATGGCAAGGCGCACCACGCTGTCCTTGCGCCGCGCGTCGGCGTCTTGAGCAATTCGCGCGGCCGCTCCCAGCTCGTGGTCAAAGATGACCGGTCGACGCCAATCTTTGTCGCTGAAAGGCGACGCGCAGTTGGCGACAAAAACCACGGGGAATTCCAATCCCTTGGATTTGTGGATGGACAGTAAGGTCACGGCGTCGCGTTGATTCTCCGCCGTCCCGCCCCCGCGCAGCGCGGTGGGTTGTTGCAGCAATTGCCGAAAATAACGGAGAAATTGATACAATCCGCAAAACGAATGATTTTGATAATGTCGCGCCGTATCGTAGACGGCAAGATACACGGGCGTCGACGCTTTTTCTTTCAAGAAAGGTTCGCCGTACAACTTGCGCAACAGCTGGTCGATCGGAAGCGCGCGCGCATGACTTTGCCAAGTTTTCACAAACGAAACAAACGACGCGCAGCGTGCGGCGATTGCACCGTCAAACGCGTCCTCCCCCGCCGCGTCCGCAGCGATCTGCAACAGATCAAACAAAGGAACGGAAGCGTACTCCGGCGCGGCCGTGCGCAAAATCAGCAAATCTTCCAGCGACAGCGGGGAGGCGGGGTCGCTGAGCAGAGCGGTCAGCGGAACGTCGTCGCGCGGGTTGTCGATGACGGACAGCAAATTGATCAGCGCGATCATGTCGGGGTGGGTGGCTAAGGTGGTGGCAGTTTGCAGCGTCGTTTCGATGCCGTAGGCGGCAAGCGCGGCATGGATCGACGGCGCGGCGGTCATGGCGCGAAGCAGCACGGCAATGTGGCAGGGGCGGATGGGAGAGCCGTCGTTCAAACGCTGCGTTTGAATCAGGCGATGAATTTCACCGGCAATGTAGCGTGCCTCCGCGTTGTCGATCTTTTCCGTTTCTGTTTCGTTTTTGTTTTCGCTCTCACTCTCGCTCTCGCCGACGGCGTGCTCGATTCGATCGGGAGACTTTTCGTCGTCCTCGCCGTCCGCGGCAGAGGATTTGGCGCTTGAGAGCAGCACGATTTGCACCGGCGCGGGGGCATGATCGTCGGGCGTTTTTTTTCCGCAAATCAGATCGTCGTCGTGCCGATAGTTCAACGCGTCGGCGCAGGCTTCAAACGTGTAGCCGCAAACGGCGTTGGTAAAATCAATAACGCTTGCGTCGCAGCGAAAGTTTTCCGACATAAACAGACAAGCGCCCGCCGCCCCAAACTGCGGCTGCTCCGGCGTGATGGTCGTCATCTCACGCCGATACTTGGCAAAAATTGCCGGCTCGGCGGCACGGAAAGAATAAATGCTTTGTTTGATATCGCCCACCATAAACCGATTTCCTTTATTTCCGATGGTGGAAAAAATGGCGTCCTGAATGGTGTCGATATCCTGATATTCGTCGATATAGATGGCGTCGTAGCGATCGCGCAACGACAGCGCGACGTCCGTGGGCGAGCCGTCCGCGTCCAGCAGCAGGGAGAACAGCGCGCGCCGAATATCGGTGAAATCTTGAATCCCGCGCTGCCGCTTCAGCTCGCGGATTTGAGCGTCGTAATCGGACAGCAGCTCGTAGAGCATGCGCTCGGTTTGCGCGCTTTGCTTTATCTCTGCGCGGCGCGTTGCGTCGTCATCGGCAAAATACGACGCAAAAGAGCGAAATTCTTTGACCCAATCGCTTCGTTGTTCCTTGGCGGCAAGCGCCGACTTGCCGGCTTTTTTCTTTTTGGACACGCCAAGGCGCCTCGGCGCATAGTCGCGAAGCGCGTCTCCGGCTTTGTCCCAGTTCCCCGTTTGCAGGCAGAGCAGCACATGAGAAACCGCCTCCAAATCCCCGCTCGCGCAGGGCAAGTACAAAAGGGCGGCAACATCGTCTGCGGCGAAAACGTCGCAAGCGTGCGAAATGCGCCGGGACAGAGAGGTCAGCCGCTCGATCAAATACGCGTACAACGTGCGTCCCTCGTCCGTTTGGCAAAACGGCAAGTCCGCTTGCGCCGCCTTGCGCTGCGATTGCTCAAACAGGCAGGTCAACCCCTCCGGATAGGCGAGCAATCGTTCATACAAAGCCAGCAGCACGTCCACACTCTCCCCGCGATCGCGGTTGGGCAGCAAATCGTCCATGGCGGCGGCAAACGCGTTGCCGTCCAGCACGGAAAGCGGCATTTCCTCCTGCGTTTGCGCGGCAGCGGCGGGAACATGACGGGTGTAGGCGGCGTCGATTTTCTGTTTCATCGTTTCTCTCTTGAGGGGCAGCAGCTCGCCATCGTCGGCAAGGCGAAACGAGGACGGCAGTCCAAGACGCTCAAAGTTGGCGCGAACCGGCTGAAGATAAAACGAATCGATGGTGCAAATGTCGGCGGATCCCAGGGCGAGCAGCTGACGATAGAGATGGTGATTTTGCGGATCGGCGGCAATGGCGGATGAGAGCGCGGCGCTGATGCGGGAGCGTAATTCCGCCGCTGCCGCGCGGGTAAAGGTCACAATCAGCATGCGGGAAATGTCCGCGGGCGGCAGCAGATTGCCGTCCTCGTCGGGGATGTTCCCGATCAAGGAGCGGATGATGCGTTCGGTTAACGTGGCAGTCTTGCCGGAGCCGGCAGCGGCGCTGATCAGTAAATCGCTGCCGTGATGACGAATGGCAAGCTGTTGCGAGGGCGTCCATTGGGTAGCCATGGCGGGCACTTCCTTTCCGAAAACAAGGCGTTGGGTCTTTTGTCTTTGGTCTTTGATTTTTGATCGGTTGGCGAGGGGGCGATTATGTCTTGGCGCCGGTGCAGTGATTTTTGAGCGGGCAAAAACGGCAATGCTCTTCGCAGGCGCTCTTGGCGGCGCGACCGGCACGCATATCGTTGCCGATGGCACGCAACGTGGCGCGAATATCGCGCTCCAGCCGATCAAACTCCTCGGCTGCGGTCAGGGCAGCGCCGCCGGGCGTGCCGTCCTTTCCTTTGCGGATCCCCGCCAGATAGTGCGGGTCGTCTTGATCGTTCATGGCGTGCAGCACTGCTTCGTCGCCGAGAAGCAAACCGCTGCGACGAGCCTGAACCGTGCCTTTTTCTTCCTTGACGGAAAGATAAACCGCGCCGGCGGGCAGCGGGGCCGTTTTTTGGTCTGCCGAGGCACGGCACAGCGCAAACAAATAGATGAACAGCTGCAAATTGACACCCTGCCGAATATCCGAAAGCGAAAACGTTTTGGATCCGCTCTTATAGTCAATCACGCGCAAATACAAGCGGTTTTGCCGATCCGTGTAGGCGTCCACGCGGTCGACCGTCCCGCCGATCAAAATGCGGCTGCCGTCGGTAAGCTCAATTTGATAGGGCGCCGCGCTGTTATTTTTTTGACTTCCGATGCGATATTCCAGCGCAACGGGCAAAAATTTGCTGTGTTCCAGTTCGCCGAACACGTCGCGCAGCAGCACCAGCGCCATGGCGCGCAGCCGAGAAAACGTATGCAGCATGCGCGCGGCGTGCGGAGCGTCCATGTCCACGTGCAACAGCAGCGTGCGCAAATACTCGTTGACCAGGCGATGGGTCAGCGCGTCCACTTCCTGCGGCGCGGGGAGCACAAACGAACCGTCTTCCCGCATGCAGGAGCGCAGCGTTTTTTCCAGCAGTTCATGAAAAAACGTTCCCTCGTCGGCGTAGTCGATGGTCGCCACCCGTCGCTCGCGAATGTCTAAAATGTAGGTGCAGTAAAAACGAAACGGGCACTGTACGAACGTTTGGATGCGCGATTGCGTCAGATATAACGTATCGCCCAACAGCGATTTTGCCACCTGCGGCGACAAATCCGACGCGTCGGGCGCTTTGGACACATACTCGGTGGTACCGCCCTCCGGGTCGGTTAGGGGCGCGACGGGATCCTCTTTCGTCGGCATGTCGGACGGTTCGGCGGGGGCGGGCGCTTGGCACGAGCGCAGCATAGACAGATCGAATGTTCGCGTCCGCTCTTGTAAGTAGGGGAAAAGGTACAGAAGACGGGAATAAGCAATGCCGGGGGATTTTTGCGTTCCGTCCATGGATGATGTGTAGGTC
>CAZDOX010000060.1:0-6499 GCA_964507155.1 uncultured Lachnospiraceae bacterium | reverse complement strand
GATCTTTTCGCGGTAAGCGATCTTCGGCTGCTCGTAACGAACGTTGGCGCCGAAGCGATTCTTCAATCGAGCAGCCAGAACGGACAAGTGCATGTCGCCCATGCCGTAAACGACCATTTGCTTGGTGTCGGCGTCGTTTTCGTAGCGAATGGTCAAATCTTCCTCCGCCATTCTCGTAATGGCTTGCGAAATTTTACTCTCATCCGCCACGGTAGCGGGAATCATCGCCTGCGCCAGATAGGATTTCGGGAAAGAAATTTTCGCATAAGAAATGTCCGCGTCCCAAGTCAGTGTGTCGTTGGTGTTGGTGTTGTTTAACTTGGCGGTCATGCCGATATCGCCGCAAACCAGTTCGTCCACCTCGGTCTGCTTTTTGCCGCGGATGACGTAAATGTGCGATAGCTTTTCCACGTCTCCGGTGGTACGGTTGGTCAGCTCGCTGTCCTTTTTCAGAGTTCCGTTCATGACCTTGAAGAAGTTCATCTTGCCGACAAAAGGATCGGCGACGGTTTTAAAGACAAAGAGAGCCGGCTCCCCGTCGGGATTGATTTCCCACGTGTCTTCCTCTCCGTGGCGGGTGATATATTCCTCACCCTTTGCCGTGTGGCGCGGGAAAGATTCGTCGATTTTATCCAGCAGCGTCCAAACGCCCCAGAGCTTGGTTGCCGCGCCGCAAAATACGGGAACGATGTCGCCGTGAATGATGCCCTCGTGAATCCCGTTGGCACATTCGACGCGAGAGATGGTTTCTCCGCCGAAATATTTTTCCATCAGGTCTTCATCCGCGCTGGCGACGGCTTCCAAAAGCATGTCGTGATATTTTTCCGCAGCTTCCGCCGATTCTTCCGGGATGGCGTGAATGGAATGGTGGCCCGCTTGGTCAAAGACATGCGCTTCCATGCCGACCAAATCGATGGCGCCTTTCACCTCGCCGTCTTGCACCATGGGAATGGTCAACGGGCAGATTTTTTTGCCCCACTTGTCGTGCAGGGCGTCCAGCACTTTGGCAAATCTTGCTTCGTTATCGTCGAATTTATTGATAAAGAACGATTTTGGCAATCCGGCTTCGGTAGCGGCATCCCACGCCAGCTCCGTGCCGACTTGAATCCCCGCTTTTGCGTCAATGACGATCAGCGCGCTGTCGGCAACGCGCAGCATTTGCGCTACTTCGCCGGAAAAATCCAAATAGCCGGGGGTATCCAGTACGTTGATTTTGATATCTTTCCACATCAGCGGAGCGACCGCGCCGGAGAGTGAAAATTTTCTGGCGATTTCTTCCGTGTCATAATCACACACCGTGTTGCCGTCGGCGATTTTTCCGAGACGGTCGGTACCGCCCGAAATATACAACATAGCCTCAGCAAGCGACGTTTTTCCACACCCGCTGTGACCGAGTAATGCGACATTTCTGATGCGTTTGGTTTCAATTGCAGCCATAATTTGGTGTTCCTTCGTTTCCGCTTATGCGCGGAATCTGCCTTTCTGATGGAAATCGTATGTGACAGCTTGCCGTATTTGGGACTTTGCTTACATCTTATAACATCCCCTCGCAAGCCATAAATAATTATACTACAATTTCCTGCATTTTGCAATTGGTCATAATGTAGAAATATTAGGTCGAAATTTGTGCAAGTTGCCCAAATGATGGATTTTTATTCCAATTTTAGAAATAATTAATCGGAAAAATCGGTTTCGAACAAGCGGCACGCGTTGGCGGCGGTGATTTCCGCGATCCGCTCGTCGGAGACGCCGTGCAGCTCGGACAGAACGTGAGCGGTATAAATCAAGCGGGAAGAATCGTTCCTCGTTCCGCGATAGGGGTGCGGGGTCAAGTAAGGCGCGTCGGTTTCGATCAGCAAGTGCTCGGTCGGAATCAAGGCGGCGACTTCTCGGACGCGCTTGGCGTTTTGAAAGGTGAGAACGCCGGAAAAAGAAATCATCCAGCCGCGGCGGCAGAGTTCTTTTGCCATTTCCGCGCTGCCGCTGTAGCTGTGAAACACGCCGCGCACGCCGGGGTAGCGCAAGACGGTTTCAAAGCAATCGCCGTGGGCGTCGCGGTCGTGGATGATGACCGGCATGGAGAGCTGCCAAGCCATGGCAAGCTGCCGGTCGAACACCTGCTGTTGCCATTCCTTGCGCAGAGGAACGCCGTGATCAAAGTAGTCCAGACCGATCTCGCCGATGGCAAATATTTTTTGCCGACGGAGCGCTTCTTTTCCGCTGCCGAGCCATGTCAAAATCGACTGCAACTCTGCGGTGGGATCGGGGGAGAGCAGCGCGTCTTCCGGATGCAAACCGATGGCGGCGATCATTCCTTTGTAGTCGGCAGCTTGTTCGACGCAGCGGCGCGAGGTGGAAAAATTGGTTCCCACGTTGACAATGCCGCGAATCGGCCCCTTTGGCGATAAGATACGCGCCAGCAGAGCATCGGCCGATTCTCCCTCTTTGGGGTGTTGGTAGCGTTCATCAAAATAGTGCGCGTGCGAGTCAATCCATTTTTGCATAAGGTCTCCGTTCCGCCGCCGTGCGGCATATAAGGCATATAATTAAAGGATTACTTTCCCGACAAAGCAGCCTTGGCTGCTTGCAGATCGGCATTTTTTGCCACGTACATGTTGTCGAAGCGGATCAGATAATTTTGCTCATCGCTGCTGCCGGTGCCCTTAATGTAGAAGACCAGCTGCGTCAGCGTTAAGTCGTTGGTAAAGGTACCCTCGTATTCCGCTCCGATTTTAATGTTGGTTTTGGTGAGCGGAATTTGAATATGGTTCCATCCCGCTTTCAGATTGGTGGGCGTCATGCTGTCGCTGACCACGCAAGAGGAGACGGTGTTGTAATCCAGATAATACTGCGCCGCTTGCGCGTTATGTTCAAATCGAATTTCCCAGTGAGTTCCGACCAAAGACAGATCGTTGAGGTATAGGTCAAAGCAAATGGTGTCCTCATCGTACACAACATCCACGTCCCGGATCCCAATGCAGACGCGGTGGTCCACGTTTTCGTTGTGTCCGGTGATGGCAAGGGAGGAGGAACCTTGTACTTTTTCTTCCGTGTCAAAATAACTGCCGTACCATTCCGTTAAAATGGGACCGTCCAGCGCGTCATAATCGCAAGTGGAGAGCCATCTGCCGTTGTAGGGCGCTTCGGGAGTTTCGTAGTTCGGATTGTCGTAGGTGCAAAGGCGAAGATCGCTGAAGTAGACTTCCAATCCCGCTTTGGCTTTGCACCAGGCCTGCAAACTGGTTAAGTTATCGTAATTGATTTTTTCCAAATTGGGGTAGGCGACGTTATGGCAGGTGAACGAGAGTTCGATATCATGCCAACCGCTGCCGTAGAAGGTATGCTGCCAAGTGTGACCGATGCCGCCTTTTGTCTCGGACAGTGTAATATAAAGCGTTTGACTTCCGACTTGCGGCGTGCTGTACACGGCGTCGTGGTCGCAGGCGATCAGATCGGTATCGTTGATGTAAACGCGCAGCTTAACCGTTTGCGTGAATTTATCGCTGACCTGCAACGAAAATCCGTCGGTAGGCGTACTGAGCAGCGTCCAGTGGTTGTTATCTTTTTCACAGCGAAAGCCGATGCCCTCACCGTCAGTGGTATCGACGACGAACGCGTTCGGGTAGGAAATGCTGTCAAAGCTGTCCAATCCAAGCAAAGAAGTCTCTCGGTAAGTCAAATTTTGATCGGCGTAATACGACAGCGACGTTTTATCGAACTCATCCAACCAAACTTTGACCACATGCGTGTCGGCATAGAGGTAGTCGACCGGGAGCGCGAGCGATTTTGGTTGTTCGTTGTCGCCGTCGGTCAGCAGCGTCGGCAGCAAAGACAAGAATTTTTTCACGGCAGCGATGGTGCAATCGTCGTCGTAACCGACCAGCACCAAGCGAGAATTGACGACTTTGATGACGTATTCCGTCTCGTTCAAGGCGGCATGGGCGTCGATACTTTCTTGGCGATTGGTGAGTCCGATCAAAATTTCTTTGGTGTCGGTGGGGGCGCTCGTTCCCCAATCTGTATAATCGGTGGTGAGGATTACGGTGTTATCGCCGTTTGCCTCTTGCAGCGTGTCACGCACAGAGACGGCGGCGTCGGAGATAAATGTCGTGCAGAACTCCGGACGAATGATGGAAAAATCACACGTGCCGTCCTGAAAAATGACCAATTTTTCCGTTTCGGGCGTTGGCTCAACGGGGGGCACGTCCGGCGTCGGCTGACATGCTGCCAGCGACAAGCAAATGGGGAAGAGCAGAGCGGCGCCCAGCGCGCGGCGCAACCGGCGTGATGAAAAAGGAAGCCTGGATAATTTTGACATAATCGTTCTCCTTGCATGACAGAAAAAATATGATCGGGCGCACGAAGCCATATTCAAATTTTGGCAAAGTCACCGGAATTTCCACCATTATAGCACGGATTTTGAAGGAACGCAAGAGTTTTTGAAAAAAATCATGGGAGAAAGACTTGCCAAACGTGATGTTTTATGGTACAATGTACGCGGCGTGATATTTGTGCGAACAAAGCGTGGCCGCGTACCGAGATTTTCGCGAAGCGAAAATCTCCCGAAGAAATGCGGTGTGCGCAATGAGCTACGCGGCGTGTAATGAATGCGAACAAAGCATGGCCGCGTACTGCGAACCGTAAATGAAACTTTAAGGATGGTCGTTGGGATGAAACTAATCTTGTGTTTGGACGATCGGGACGGTCGGACATTCAACCAAAGACGGCAAAGCCGTGATCGCGTGCTGTGCGAGGACGTTATGCATATGGTGGCGGAGAGCGGGGGAAAATTATACCTCCCTGCCTATTCCGCGCCACTGTTTGAGGGAATGAGCGGTGCGCCGATATGCGTGTGCGAGGATTATTTGACGTGCGCGGGGCAGGAGGATTTTTGTTTTTGCGAGCGGGAATCCGTAGCGCCGTACCGGGAGCGCGTCGACACGCTGATTCTCTATCGGTGGAATCGGCACTACCCGTCGGACGGGCGGACGGAGTTGAATTTGAACGAGTGGCGTTGCACGTCCGTGCAAGAGTTTGCCGGAAATTCGCATGAAAAAATAACAAAGGAAATTCGCGTGAAAATTCCGTGAGCATAAAGAAAAACAGTTTCACGCGTAGCGATTTGTGCCGCCGTATGGCGGCGGAATGGAGATTCGCGTGAAAGTTCAATGCTTCAAAGCTGGAAAGAAAAACTGTTTCACGCATAAATTCACCTAAAAAACGGGACCCTACCCGTTTTTGTCGCAAGCGACACCGGTGAATTTTGTTAACTATTTGTGCCGCCGTATGGCGGCGGAATGGAGATTAAAGTAAAAATGAAAATGAAACAAACAATGCCGTTGCGCTTTTTGGCGCTTGCCTTATCCCTGATGTTGATGGTCACGCCGCTGATCGGCTGTGACCTGCTGTCCGAGTGGCTTCCGGATGATTTGCCCGCGGACGACGGAGACCTGCCCGCCTCGTCTACGTTAGACCACATCCCACCGTTTACCGATCAACCTTACGTTGTCTTGGATGACAACATTCCGACATTCACCGACGAGGAAAAGGCGGTGACCGAGTCCTTTGAAACTTATGCGCCGCTGGATTCGTTGGGACGCTGCAGCGTGACATATGCTTGCATCGGGCAGGATTTAATGCCGACGGAAGAGAGGGGAAGCATCGGTTCGGTCAAACCGTCCGGATGGCAAACCGTGAAATACGACATCGTCGACGGAAAGTATTTGTATAATCGTTGCCATTTGATCGGATTTCAACTGACGGGGGAAAATGCCAATCGTGAGAATTTGATTACCGGCACGCGATACCTCAATATTGAGGGAATGCTGCCGTTTGAAAATATGGTTGCCGATTACATCAAAGAAACCGGAAATCACGTTTTGTATCGGGTTACGCCCATTTTTGAGGGAAATAACCTGGTGGCATCCGGTGTGGTCATGGAGGGATGGTCGGTAGAGGATGCCGGCGATGGCATTTGCTTTTACGTTTACTGTTACAACAACCAACCCGGCATTGTGATCGACTACGCAACCGGCAACAGCGCCTTGGCGACGGACGAGCCGACAACGCCATCGACACCATCGACTCCCTCGACACCGTCGACTCCGTCGACGGGTGATAATAACGACGATAACAGCAACAACAGCAACAACGGCAACGAGAGTGGAGAAACGAAGACGGTTACCTACATTCTCAATACCAACACCAAGAAATTTCACGATCCGTCCTGCAGCGCGGCAAGTAAAATGTCCGAGGCGGCAAGGGAGGAATATACGGGAGATCGCGAGACGCTGGTGGAGCAAGGGTATTCGCCGTGCGGAACTTGCAAACCCTAACGCGCTCGCGAAAAAGTCGCCGCGTACGCCGATTGCTCCGAAAGCAAAACAAGAAACCCCCTATTCCATTGTCGGAATAGGGGGCTTTTTGCGCGATGGCGCGGTGTGGTTTTTGATTAATACATACCGCCCATACCGCCGCCCATGCCTGCGGCAGGCGCTGC
>CAZDOX010000059.1:0-6543 GCA_964507155.1 uncultured Lachnospiraceae bacterium | reverse complement strand
CATGACAATAATTACCCTAAATCTATGGGAAGTGAAGACGCGGCTATACTTTGTTCGCACAAATATGACGCCGCAAACTGCATTTTTCGCGTTTTTTCAAACTTCGGGAGAATTTCGCTTCGCGAAATTCTCAATTCCGAATATTTATTCGGTTCGCGGCTATACTTTGTTCGCACATATTATACGCCGCAAACTGCATTTGGCGTATTTCTTCAAACTTCGGGAGAATTTCGCTTCGCGAAATTCTCAAAACGCGGCCTTGTTTTGTTCGCACAAATATGACGCCGCGTATATTATACCACAAAATACGAAAAAAACCAAGAGGTGTTTGATTAAGTTTTCTTTAAATGCTGTTGAATTATCCACGCCTCAGAAAGCAAAAAATGGGCACTTTTCAACCCTTAAATGCACAAAAACAGACGACACTCAAATATCGTTGAATGTCGCCTATTTTTTTGCCAAATCCGGCTTGTAGTTGCCGATTTCGTAATTTTTTCAAATTACTGTTTTATCGGCACACAGCGTTCCGGCGAATGCTTTTTTGAAATTTGTCTTTTACTCTTTTACTCTTTTACTCTTTTACTCTTTTTTGGGCAATGTTCTGTGTCTTATCTTAATTGGCGTACGCCGCATATAACTCGGCGAAAACATCCGGTCGAACGATCACGACATTTTTGTCCGTTGCCGATTCCAGCTGCTGACGATAAGTTTCCAGGACGCTGACATCATCCAACATGGAATTGGCATATACAAAAACTTTGGCAAAAACAATGCCGTCTTTCGCTTTTTTCGCTTGCGTCAGCAGCTGATTTAGCTGCGACGTGAGATCCCCTCGGAACGTGGTCAAATACGAACGACATCTTACCACGTCATCCACCATATAAATTGATTCGCTGTATTGTTGCGTGCCGCCGATGGCGGGTGTCACATTTCCGTACGAAGAATATAGGGATGTAAGGGAGGGACATTCATCAGCGTAACGTTCGGCCATGTCGTCGGAAATGTTGTGCAGCGCACGAAGCACCGTCGTGTCGGTTCGGCTTGCCACATATTCCGTTAATTCCAACATGCGATCCACAATGGCGTCGCGATCTTCTTCACGGTACAAGACGCCGAAATCATCGGGAGAGGACAAATTGGAAATGCCGCCGCCGTCCATAAAGAAATAATCGTTGGGGGTTGCTTTTGCGTAATAATTTTCCAAAATTGCGGGCGCTATATAATACAAAGCGCCGCAGAAAGAATATCCCTTGGCAATATTGGCGCGTGCCGCTTCGTCCGCAAAGTTATGCATCCACAAATGGTAATCCCAGGACAAATTGTCCCCCTCGGACAAATCAAATGTTACATAGACGGTATCTTTCTCCAGCACGGTTTTCTCTGTCGGTTCTTTTTGTTTCAGCTCGCCGAATTCCAGCGAGTTAAACAACGACATGTTCGGCGTGGAGAACCCGTAGGTGAAGTATTTGGCAAACTGTCCGCAAATTTGGAACATTTCAAATTCCGGGAAAAGACCGCCACCGCGTCCGATCACCGCGGTATTCGGTGCGCATGCGGCAAACAGACTCATGTAAAAATCATAATCTTCCAAAGTCTCCACATCGGTGGTGCAGAAGGTAAATCCGCGCGACATAACGGCATAATCGCGGCAAGCACGCATCGTATGTCCCGCGCTTTCCGCTGCTGCGGACGTATGGAACAACACCGTACGAGAAAAACGATCTCCGTATGTATTCCACATCCACATATATGCGTCAATGGAGGAAGTGAAGCGATTGTCCAAGCGGAACAACACGTCTTTTTTGATCGTGTCGCGCATTTTGTTATATCGCGTCTCGGTCATATACACACCGTCCAAGACGCCGGCAAGTGACGTTGCCACGTTTTCGTTGTAGTTGGTGGCGAAGCAATCGCCGACAATCACGCCTTGATAGCGATCGGAAAATTGAACCAACAGTTGATCCAGCGTGCTGTAAACCAAGGTTCTCCCTTTGGATTCCAGCAATTCCAGATATTCTTGCTCATCGTCAATGTTGTTGTAGCGAGAGTCATCGTTGTATGCGCGATAATCCAAGAAAATTTCCGGTGTGGTGCGGTTGACCAAACCTTGCAGCGTAGTTGCCGTCAGCAGATCCTCGCCGGACATGGTCATGGCATCCAAAACGTAAATGGTTTGTGCCGGCGCGTTTTCCGACTTGGGATAGACGCCCTCATCGGTCACCTCAATATCCGGTGCGTCGTAGCGTCGGGGGGCGACCGGGTCAATGTCTTCCACGTATATGTCGTATACGGCAACTTCAATTCCGGTGCCGACGCCGCAAATATTCATCATCGAGTATTCTTTTAGCGGTGAGTCGCTGTCACCGATGTTCATTTCTCCCAAAAAAACGCCGTCAACGTAGTAAAACACGCGGCCTGCCTCCGGGTGCACTTCCAATCGAAACGTATAATGATCGGGATCCCCCGTAAAACTTGCGCCGCCGCGCTCATAGGTGGAACGCCCAAATCGAACACTGTTTCCGGAAATGCCCATACAAATGTGTTCGACGCCGGAAATCCCGCAGTTGCACATCAGCTGCACGGTAGGCGCCACACTGCCGCGATTTTCCACGGTAAACTGCACTCGATAGCTGCCCTCGCCCATTTTGCCTTTCCAAGTTGCCGTGGACGTGTTGGTAAATACAATTTCATCTTCGCTCAAACGATAACTACCGCCTCCGGCAAATTCTTCGGCGGGATTGAGCGGATCGGTATAGCAATCTTCCACCGGATGAACCTCGCGTCCGGATTCCAGCAATTGTCCCACAGTTTTTCCTCTTTCTTCCGTGATGATCACGACCGCGTTCTCATGCGTCGGGTTTTCGTATCGATCGGCGTCGTATCCGATGGTCATGGACAGAAAACGATCAATAGCGTACAGAGTATCTTCGTCGGAATACCCCAGAATAAAAATCTTCGTTCCTTCCGCCGCGATCAGGTACTCGCCCTCGGATAAAGTGTCATACCATGCTTGCGCTTCTTCTATGGTGGTGCGACCGACAATGATTTCGTATTCGGCACGTTCATTGCCTCCCGAGCTGTCGACATAATCCGTTCCGATGGTCAACTCTACACCGCACTGTTCTTTGAGTTGCTTGTTGATATTTGTCACCGCACGGGTCACCGTTTTTGTCGCAGTATCCGAGCGCACGAGTTGATATTGAGATAAATCATACGTGGTTTCCTGCGATGGGGGATCGTCCGGTGGATTGTCCGGCGGGGTGTCTTTGTCACATGCTGTCGTTGCGATCAGCACAAGGACGCCGAGCAGCAGGGTGCACATCAAACGGCGCAACCATGCCAAGTTTCGTATTTCGCTGATTTTGCTTGCTTTTCTCATGGCAATTCCTCCGTAGTTTACCGATTTTTTCCATAACGGATATAAAAATTATACAATAGGAAGCGAGAAAAGTCAATAGTTTTTTGGGGAAATGTCAAGAATTTTTTCAGAGGCGAGGCTCCCTATGAGAAATATTTGTCCGTAAAATTCGTTGTATCAACCCAACTGCCCAAAAATATCCGCGCAGATGTCGCGGCTGTACCGTTCCTTTTTTTCAAAATCCATCGCCGCGCCATAGATTTCCTCCAAAGAAAAATGCGGAACGGCTGCCACAAGCAGCTCTTTCTCGGCTTCCGCGATCAGCGTTTCTCGCAGATGATACAGCTGTTTCAGCTGCATGCGGTCGCCGCGCAGTCGTTCTCGGTCCACCGTGCGCCGCAAAGAAACGGAGCGCACCACCTCGCCGCGGATAGAAGCGTGTTCCTCCGGCAAAATGTCGGTCACAAACGCGACACCTTGTTCCGGCAGATAAATTCCATCGGGATAATCGGGGAAAAGAGGGTGCTTTGAAACGATGATTCTTTGCTCATTGTGCGTTAGTTCCTCCCAAATCCGACGCATAAGTCGATATTGCACGCCGTAATACGGCTCGATCAGGCATATCCGACTTGCTTGTTGCAGCAATGTGGGCAATCGAACGCGCCCGCGCATTCCGATCGACGCCGTACAAACCGTTTGCCCGGAAAGAGTTCTTTCCGACTTGTTTTTTTTCGCGTTTTTTGCGCCTTTCCCTCTTGCCGATGCCGTTTCGCCGACCATCCCGCCGCTTTCCAACCGTCCGGCGATTCGTTCCAAGCGATCCGCGTCGATCATCGGTAATATTCGATCCGCGATATTTTGCTCACACAATCCTGCGGCGGCAAGATAACGATAGGCAGCGTCGTAACGGGTGCGTTTTTCCTTCATCAGCGACTCAATGATTTCTTGTTGCGAACACAGCGCCTGCCGCGACCAAAATACGCCCAGATCGATCATTTGATCTCGGACGCCGGGAACGGAAAGATTGACTTCGTGCGGTGCGGTTCCGTCCAGCATAGTCACGACATTTTCCTCACCACGCGAAAAAATGACCGCGTCCAGAGATGTTGGATCGGAGGAGCAGTAAAACAATTGCGCCGTACATCCCGCTGCCTCGCCTGCTCGCACCATGTCCCACATCAGACGGCTTTTCCCGCAGCCGGGTCCGCCTTTGATGACATAGCGCATGGACGATGTTTGGCAAAAAAGTTCATCATAATACGAAAAAAATCCGCGTTCGCTGTTGGAAGCGGCAAAATAAGCCGCACGATATCTCGCGCTCATGTTGAATCCCCCTTGTGATGCAAAATTTGATTCACGACAGCATATGATACGCGGCGTAACATTTGTGCAAACAAAGCGTAACCGCGAACCGAATAAATTCGGAATTGAGAATTTCGCAAAGCGGAATTCTCCCTTAGTACAGATAAGCGCGCCGAATGCAGGTCGCGGCGTAACATTTGTGCAAACAAAGCGTAACCGCGAACCGAATAAATTCTCCCACAGATCCAAAAAATTTTTTGTGCATACAAAGCATAGCCGCGAACCGAATAAATTCTCCCACAGATCCAAAAAATTTATGGTATATGCGCCAACCTCTCCCTGCGACAAAAGCAAAATATAAAAAACGTCGGGGAAAAACCTCTTTTGATCGTTTTCCCCGACATAACGTCTATTGTTGTGTTTTTTTCATTGGATCGCGTCATCAGCATCATCAGCTGCGATGGTTGATCACAATATGAAGCGGCTCCAATCCCGTTTGCTCATACACCACGGCATTGATTTGCGCGATTTGCGCCGGCTGCAATTCTCCCTCGCTCTTAACCACCACGTTAATGCTGTCTCCGTTGAGAATGGCGATACAATCATCAAAACCTTTGGACATCAGTAAGGTCTCGATGTTTGCTTCGGCATCAATCTCCGCCGCTATCGCAGCCATTTCTTCCATGGCTTGCGCTTTTACGTCGGCATCGGCCAGTTCGCTGTCAATCACGTTTTGCAGCACTTCCAGCGACTCGTCGCGTGCTTGTCGACGGTTCAACTCCGCCGTGGTAAAATAATCTTCTTCTTGATCTCCGGTGTTTTCTGAACTCCCTTGCCCAATCATGCCGGAGGCTTGATCGTACGACGTGTACGAATCTCCCTCACTGCCCGTGGCAAGAAAATGCCAGTTTAATGCCACGGCAAGACCGATCAGTGCAAGTGCTCCGACAACAATCCAGTTGCGCTTACCGACACGTCCGATCCACGCCAAAATAGGATTTTTCTTGGTTCCCTGCTCCGTCTCTTGCTCCTGATCCTGCGCTTGCATTACGTCACACTCGGTGGCATACAAAGCGCTCTCACGCTCTTTTGCGTTTGCTAATGCCATAACGGTAGTCCTCCTTACGGGTTCTTGATTTTGCTTTCACCGCATTGTATGGAGCAAGGCAAAAAATTATGACACGGAAATAGGGATATTCAAAAATATTCTTTTCTTTTTATTATGGAACTTTCACTCTATTCTTCCACCAGCGTAATATCCGCACCGAGCGAACGCAATTTCCCGACAATATCCGCATATCCGCGGCGAATATTGTCCACGCCGACAATCTCCGTGGTTCCCTCGGCAGCCAGCGCAGCGATCACCAACGCCGCTCCCGCCCGTAAATCCGTGGCATTCACGCGTGCGCCGCGCAACTTCATTACGTTGACAAAAAAAGCGCAGTTGTTTTCGACGGTTATCGCAGCGCCCATCTTTTTTAATTCATCCGTATACCGAAAGCGATCCGGCCAAACATGCTCCGTAATGGCACTTGCCCCTTGCGCAATGGTAAAGAGCGCGGCAAACTGCGGGTGCATGTCGGTGGGAAATCCGGGATATGCTTGCGTTTCAATGCGTGCGCTGCGGAAAGTCGGTTTGCCGATGACTTTGATGCTTTCGCTGTCCTCGTATTCCACGACGTCAATTCCCATTTCCCGTAATTTTTCGCTGACTGTTTCCATATGCTTGGGAATTACGTGACGCAACGTCACCTCTCCGCCGGTTGCCGCCGCGGCGACCATGTATGTACCGGCTTCGATCATATCGGGAATAATCTCATGGCGACATCCGTGCAGCGTGGGGACACCTTTAATTTTGATGGTTGAGGTGCCCGCCCCTATGA
>CAZDOX010000058.1:0-6577 GCA_964507155.1 uncultured Lachnospiraceae bacterium | reverse complement strand
AAAATATATAAAAACAACGATTGGCTCGATGTGGATCTTACCGTTTTTTTCGGCGACGTCAATCGTCTGGTCAAGTTGAAAATTCCGTTTGCACAGCGCGGTACGTTGATCGGGCAAACGGCTTTCGGAACGGAAGAATTGTACATGGATGCCCGCGAAAACGTGTCCCAGCGCTTTTTGGCACTTCGCACCAAGGACGGTTGCTGCCCGGCTGTTCTGAACAACTGTCTGTACGGCAGTCATTACGAAAACGGCGCGCTCTATCTTACCTTACTTCGCGGCGTCAGCTATTGTGCGCACCCGATTATGGATCGTCCGCTGATTCCCACCGATCGATTTGTCAAAAAAATCGACCAGGGCGAAAACAGCTATTCGTTCCGTCTTGGCGTTTTTGCCGAAAACGAATTGGAAAATGCCGCTATGCTGTTCAATCAAAAGCCGTATGTGCTCAATGTTTTTCCGACGGGAGAGAAAAAATCCCGCCCGTCGGAGTTTTCCATTGCCGTCAGCGCATCGTCGATCGCGCTGATTACGCTTAAAAAAGCGGATGATCGCCCGCATACCTATATAGCGCGGCTGTTGAATAACAGTGCACTTCCCGTGACGAGTGAATTTTCCTTGTGCGGCGCGACTCTTTCTCTGCAATTCTCGCCGTATGAGGTGAAAACCGTTGTTTTGGAGAACGGTACGCTGTGCGAATCGGAACAATTGATGATATAGATATAAGTGATTGGAGAGTTTTTTTATGCGTTCTGTTTTCTTGACCGCACTTGGTGTTGGCGGCGCGACGATGGTCGGCGCACTGTTGGGTTTTTTGATCAAAAAGCCATCCCATCGGTTTAATGATATCATTCTCTCTTTGGCTGCCGGCGTCATGTTGGCGTCCGCCGTGACGGGTCTGTTGCTGCCGTCTTTGGCATGCAGTACAGCCACTCCGGCGCTTACCGTTTTGGTTACCGTATCCGGAATTTTTTGCGGCGCTCTTTGCCTTAATTTGGTGGATCGACTGGTCCCTCATTTGCATCGATTAACCGGCGCCGACGCAGAATCTCATCCGGAAAAAACCGAGCAGTTAAATAAAGTCTTGCTGTTTGTTATCGCCATCGCGATTCACAATCTTCCCGAGGGAATTGCCGCCGGCGTCAGCTTCGGAACCGGGGATCAGCTGCAGGCGTTGACCGTGGCCGGCGGTATTGCCTTGCAAAATATTCCCGAGGGAATGGTTATTATCGCCCCGATGTTGGCGTCCGGAGTTAAGCCGGGGCGCACGTTGATCATTGCTCTGCTCACCGGTGTGATTGAGGTGATCGGAACGTTGATCGGCTATCTGGCCGTCAGCGTTTCCACCGCAATATTGCCGTTCTCTCTGGCGTTTGCCGGCGGAACCATGCTTTACGTGGTGAGCGATGAAATGATCCCGGAGACGCACGCGCACGGCTTTGAACGCGCCGCCACTTATGCGCTGCTGCTGGGTTTTTCTATCATGCTGGCGCTGGATTATTTGATCGGATGATAATCGTTCGATATTCGTTTTGCGGATTTTTTGCGCCTTTTCTTGACAATCGTCGACGGACATGATATAATAAGCGCGACGTGGCATTGGCGCGATACCGGGCAAAGTCGCGAAAGAAAGGAATAGTCATAGATATGAAAGAACTGCTGAAAAACGGATCGGTAATTCATGTGTTTACCGGGGAAATCGAACAGACCGATGTGTTAATCGAAAACGGAAAAATTCTCGGGGTGGATCACTATTCGGACGAGGACGCCGATCGGATCCGCGATATGACGGGAAAGTATATCTGCCCCGGTTTTATTGACGGTCATATTCATATTGAAAGTACAACGCTGACTCCCGCCGCTTTTGCCCGCGCCGTAGTTCCGCACGGCACAACGACGGTCGTCGCCGATCCGCATGAAATCGCTAACGTTTGCGGACAAAAAGGAATAGAATATATGCTTGCCGGCAGCGAGGGAATCCCGCTGAACATGTATGTGGCACTTCCGTCTTGTGTACCGGCGACGCCGCTTTGCGAATCCGGCGCGCGATTGGAAGCGGAAGATTTGAACCCTTTTTACGCCCACCCGCGCGTCATTGCGCTGGGGGAAGTGATGAATTACGTGGGTGTGATTCACGAGGATCCCGCGCTGATTCAAAAGATTTCCGACGCGCGCGCCAACGGAAAAGTGATCAATGGGCATGCGCCTTTGCTGAGCGGCAAAGATCTGGACGCGTATATTGCACATGGGATTCGAGATGATCATGAATGTACTTCGGCGATCGAAGCGATGGAACGGATTCGCAAAGGCCAGCGTGTGATGATCCGCCAAGGTCCGAATTCGCATAATTTGCGCTCGCTTTTGCCACTGTTTGATTTCCCGTGGGCGAGCAGGTGCTCGCTGGTGACCGATGATAAGCTGCCGGCGGATTTGCTGCGGCACGGTCATATCGACGATATGATTCGCGTGGCGGTTCAAGAGGGAAAAAGCGTCATCACCGCGATCAGAATGGCAACGCTTTGGGCGGCGGAAGCGCTCGGACTTCATGAAGTCGGCGCGGTAGCGCCGGGGTACGTGGCGGATTTGGCGATTCTGGACAATCTGGAGCAAGTGTCTGTCGCCGAGGTGTATCATGCCGGCGTACTGGTTGCCAACCAAGGAAAAATATTGCCGTTTTCGGATCCTATCATCCCCGAATCGATTGATCACGCAGTTCGCAGCTCATTTCATATGGACGTGCTGACCGAGCGGGATTTGCGGCTTTTTGATGGTAAGACGTTTTGCGGAAAAAAACGTTGTCACGTGATATCGGTCATCAAAGGGGAACTGTTGACCGATGAAACAAAGGAAACGATTGATTTTGATTGCAACGACGGCATTGATGTGTCGCGCGATTTGCTGAAACTTGCCGTCGTGGAACGACATCATCACACCGGTCACATCGGATTGGGATTTGTCCGCGGAATCAGACTTACCCGCGGTGCGATGGCAGCTTCGGTGTCGCATGATTCTCATAATTTAATTATCATTGGCACCAATCATGCCGATATGGTGGCGGCAGGAAATCGCGTGCGGGAGATGGGCGGCGGTTTTTCTGTGGTGGCAAACGGAGAAATACTGGACGATATGCCCTTGCCGATTGCCGGGTTGATGAGCGACGCGCCGGCAGAACAAATGGCTGTTCTCAATGAGCGCGTGCGAGAGTCGGTGTATCGTCTCGGGGTGCCGTCGGACAGCAAGCCGTTTTTGACCATGGCTTTTGTCAGTCTTCCGGTCATTCCTCATCTGAAAATGACTACGCGCGGCTTGGTGCGCGTACAAGAACAAGCCTTGATTCCTCTTGTTGCGGAGGATGAGGAAGATGGCGACCGTGCGCCGTCGAAAATGTCACATGGTTGAACAATTCGGCATATACCAAAAATACAATATCGGAAAGGATGGGCATGATTATGGCGTTTTATCCAACAACATTGGGAGAACTTGGCGAGGATGTGTGCCAAATGTTTAAAGACGGCTTTTTGCTGACGGCGGAATATGAAGGACGGGTCAACACCATGACGATCGGATGGGGCATGATCGGTGTGATGTGGGGCAAGGATATTGTCGTCACGGCAGTGCGCCCGGAACGTTATACGGATCAATTGATGAAAAAGAGCGAGACGTTTTCCATCGCGCTGATGCCGCCGGAGCATAAAAAAGTATTGTCTTACTGCGGCCGCGTATCCGGACGCGACGAAGACAAAATCGAGACGAATCGGCTGACTGTTTGCTATGACAGCCAAACGCCTTATCTTGCGGAATCTCGGGTGGTGATTCTTTGTCGAAAGCTGGCAGAGCTTCCCATGACAGAACAAAATTTTCTCGGGAAATGCGAAATTCCGACGCGCTGGTACGGCGCGAAAAACGGGGGATACCATACGCTGTATTTCGGCGAAATCGTCAAAGTGTTGCAAAGCGAGACAGATTTGCCAAAAGATCATCGGAAATGAAAAAATTTTTATGCGATGGGACGACCTTTTTCCGAAAATTTTGCTTGACAAAATAAAAAGAACGTGATATAATATTTCATATATTTTCTTGTCAGATCGTTGATGAGGACAGACGTACTCAAACCGATCCAGAGAGCCGGCGGGCGGTGAAAGCCGGTGAGGAATGTTTGCGTGGCTCACCTCGGAGTTCTGCTACGAACGCGGGTAGCCGCCGGTAGGAGCAGACGGGTTCGCCCGTTATTGCGAATGTGTATGTGACACGCTGAGTGGCCGCCGCGGCGGCAAAAAGAGTGGTACCGCAAGATTTTTTACAAAATCCTGTCTCTTTTCTCG
Source organism: uncultured Lachnospiraceae bacterium (assembly GCA_964507155.1). Classification (GTDB taxonomy): domain Bacteria; phylum Bacillota; class Clostridia; order Oscillospirales; family CAG-272; genus SIG644. Next base: position 2,255 of record CAZDOX010000058.1, on the reverse strand, counting down.
ATTGAGGGGAGAGGCAGGCTTTTTTTATCGATATAGTTGTTTTATCGTTACAAAACGGAGGAATCGGATATGTTAACGTTGGATCAAATTTTTCATGCGTCGGTTGTTTTGAAAGACATCGTTCGCAAGACGACGGTGGTTCGCTCGTTCGGTATTGCGCCGGAGTGTGAGCTGTATTTAAAACCGGAAAATTTACAAAACACCGGCTCGTTCAAGTTGCGCGGCTCGGGATATAAAATTTCCATGTTGTCGGAAGAAGAAAAAAAGCGCGGCGTTATTGCTTGCTCGGCGGGAAACCATGCGCAAGGAGTGGCACTTGCCGCCACCAAGTGCGGGATCCCCTCGCTGATTTGCCTGCCGGACAGCGCTCCGATTTCCAAGGTGGAAGCGACAAAGGCGTATGGCGCGCAGGTGCATTTGGTCAAAGGTTGCTATGACGACGCCTATGCGGAGGCACTGCGCTTAAAAGACGAGATGGGGTACACGTTCGTCCATCCTTTCGACGATGAGTATGTGATCGCGGGTCAGGGAACCATCGGATTGGAGATTACCCGCGACTTGGACGACGTTGACGCGGTAATCGTCCCCATCGGCGGCGGCGGTCTGATTTCCGGTGTGGCATATGCCATTAAATCCATTCGTCCGTCCATCAAAATTTACGGCGTCCAAGCGGCAGGCGCACCGAGCATGTATAATTCCGTTCGCGACGGAAAGATTGAAACGCTCTCTTCCGTATCGACCATTGCCGACGGCATTGCGGTGAAGCAACCCGGAGAGAATACTTTTCGATTGATCAATCAGTATGTGGACGACATTGCACTGGTTACGGAGGATGAAATATCTTCCGCTATTTTGGCACTGATCGAAAAGCAGAAAATGATCGCGGAGGGCGCCGGTGCCGTATCGGTTGCCGCGGCCATGTTCCGAAAGTTCCCCCTTGAGGGAAAAAAGGTGGTCAGCGTGGTTTCCGGCGGAAACATTGACGTAACCAGTCTTTCTCGCGTGATCGAGCGCGGGTTGATTAAATCCGGACGTTCTTCGCAGTTGCTGATTGAATTGATCGATAAACCCGGTCAGCTGAAAGACGTGTCGCGCATTATCGCAGACTGCGGAGGAAACGTCACCAGCGTCCATCATGAGCGCGCCGGCGACACGGAAAGTGTCAACGGTTGCTATTTGCGCATTGCCATGGAAACCAAAAATTATGATCATGTGCGTGAAATCACCGAAGCGCTGCAGGCGGAAGGGTTTAAAATTGTTCGATAAGTTTTGCACGTAAGAAATGTGTGAGCAAAAAAAGAGAAGAAAAGAGAAAGGATGAATATCATGAGTCAAACCATACATACACCAAACGCACCGGAAGCCATCGGACCGTATTCTCAAGCAACGGTAGTCGGAAATTTAGTCTTTACCTCCGGGCAAATTGCCATTAATCCCGCCACCGGGACCGTCGAGGCGACCACCATTGAACAGCAGACCGAGCAAGTGTGCAAAAATTTAGCTGCCGTGTTGAGCGCGGCGGGCAGCTCGTTGGAACGCGCGGTTAAAACCGTGTGCTATCTTTCGGATATGAACGATTTTGCCTCATTCAATGCGGTCTACGGAACTTATTTTACCGGAAAGCCGGCGCGTTCTTGCGTGGCAGTCAAAACACTGCCCAAACAAGTGCTAGTTGAAGTAGATGTGATTGCAGCGATCGGTTAAGGGGGGAGAGCCATGGACGCAAGTAAATACAGCACAGGATATTATATGCCGCCGGTGACATGCCTGGATTGGACGCACCGCGAGCGCATCGATCACGCGCCGATCTGGTGCAGCGTCGATATGCGCGACGGAAATCAATCGTTGGTCATTCCCATGAATCTGCAGGAAAAATTGAAGTTTTACCGGATGTTGCTGGACGTCGGATTTAAGGAAATTGAAGTCGGTTTCCCGGCGGCGTCGGAGACGGAATATGAATTTTTGCGGACACTGATCGAAAATGATATGATTCCGCAAGACGTTACGGTTCAAGTGCTGACGCAATGTCGCGAGCATATTATTCGCAAAACGTTTGAAGCGTGCCAAGGGGCGCCGAGTGCGATCATTCATTTCTATAATTCGGTCAGTGTGGCGCAGCGCGAGCAGGTGTTCAAAAAATCCAAAGAAGAAATTAAGCAAATAGCCGTGGATGGCGCCAAGTTGGTCAAAAAATTGGCGTCGGAGTATGAGGGAAATTTTCGCTTTGAATATTCCCCGGAAAGCTTTACCGGAAC
>CAZDOX010000057.1:0-6739 GCA_964507155.1 uncultured Lachnospiraceae bacterium | reverse complement strand
GTGATCAAAATAAAGACCAGAATGGCCCATCCCGCCACCACGTTGATATCGGAAGTCGGCGGGTATAATCCCACCAAAGACAGCAGGCTGGACATGGCGGATAAGACTAAAATCGCCGCAACAAAGGGAGCGTATCCGTCAAAAAAAGGTCCCATGGAATCGCGCACCATATGTTCCGTTTTTTCTATGGCCCATTCGACCAAATATTGCCGTTTGGTCGGTGTTCGCACCGACAATCCGTGGGTCAGGTACAGGCACAATCCGAAAACGGAAAGCATAACCAGCCAAGAATTGATTTGCGCTTCGGTAATGGGAAGATTTTGGATCGGCATGGGGATTTCAAAAAAGATCTGCGCACCGGTGATAGAGATCCCGCTTGCGGGGACGCTCGTGCACACTTTGATCGCAATTCCGACCACAATCGGCAAAATCGCCAAAGTCAGGTAGCACAGATCCACCAGCATAAATTTTTTACGGTTCGACATGATCGTCCGTCCTCTCCCCCTCTCCATGCGCCGATGCGATATTGCTTTCGTCTTTTTTATTTCCATTATTTTCATCGCCGTCCGCCGCCGACATATCATCCTGCATGCCGCCGAACAACGGGCGGAACAGCAAAGCAATGCGAACAAACACAATCGGGATCAAGCATGCCCACGTGTGAAAGATCGGAAGCGCCACGCCGACCGCCAACCCGGCAAAAATTAAAATCATACGCAGCGATTGCGACAATTTCATCAGCGATTTTGCTTCTTTTTCTTCCTTATCCACCGCGCTTTGGACGGTGAGTCCCAGCAAAAAGAAATTTCCGATATCCAAAACCGCCGACAAGAGATTTCCCAGAAGTACGCTGACATCCCACCGACCGATGATTAAAAACACCGATTGCATGAGCACGCTGAGAAGCAGCACCCAAAGTGCGATATACTTTGTTTCCCGCCAAACGGTCGAATTGATTTTTTTCATGGCCTGAACTCCTTTTGCCGTGTCGGTACCAATCATTTTGACTCCCACGTTCAAAATTATACGATCAAACGCAACATTTCACTTTGTGAATTTTCGATACTTGCTTCTTAGTCCAAAGGCTATCGTTGCCGACGACTGTTTTGCATAGGTTACCCATTTCGGGCTGTAGACAATATCAACTATATTTTACCATACTGCATGATGATTTTCAAGTGTTTTTTTCAATTGTTTGCAATTTTTTCACAAATACTTGCAAAAATTCAAGTCTGTTTTCCCGAAGCGATTCCCCGTTGAATTTTTCAAATTAACAAAACTCAAACATTTCGACAAACTTTTAAAAACAAGAAAGGTGTATCATATCGGCACCGTCACACAGAGAGAAAAAAAGAGAGACCGAGACGGTGATCAAAACGAGCCGATCCAAACCAATAAAAATCAAACAAGAGAGGAAATTTCACATGAATCGCAACGATCAACAATTTATCGCACAAAAAATCCGCACCCAATATGTAGAACAGCAAGTATCCGAAGTGGACGCTCTGCGTCGTTTGGATGCCAAGGTCAAACGCCCCGCGGCAATATTTGCCTACACATTCGGCAGCATCGGCGCTATCGTTCTGGGAACGGGAATGAGTTTGGTCATGACCGATCTCCCCTCTGCCATCGGGTGGCAGCTGCAACAACCCATGATTCCGGGCATAGCCATCGGCTTGATCGGACTTGCCGCCACAATCGCAACCTACCCTTGTTATCGCCGCATACTGCGCGCACGAAAGAAAAAATACGCCGATCGGATTCTTACCCTCAGCGACAGTATTTTACGCTGATCTTACTTGAATCGATTCCATAAAAACTTCATTTTTTTGATTTTTTCAAAAAAATGCGAAAAAGCCAACAAAATTTTAACATTTCCGTGGTATTATATATGCAAATCATGTGCGATCGCGTAAAAGTAAAAACAGAAAATTTTCGCGCTGCGCGCCATGACGGATCACCACAAGAGCGGAGACTTGCCATGTTTAAAATTTTAGTTGTCGAAGATGATCTCGATTTGAATCGTTCCGTATGCGCATTTTTGAATCAAAACGGCTATCAAGCCGTCGGTTGCACGGATGCGGAATCCGCGTTCGACCAACTCTATCGAACCACATTTGACCTGATTCTCTCGGACATTATGATGCCGCACACCGACGGCTTTGAATTTGCCAAGACGGTTCGCGCCGTCAATCGGCATATTCCACTGCTGTTTATGACGGCGCGCGACGATTTCGCCGCCAAGCAGAAAGGATTCTCGCTGGGAATCGACGATTATATGGTCAAACCGATCGACTTGCCGGAATTGCTGCTGCGCATCGGCGCCCTGCTGCGTCGTTCCGGCATTGCCAACGAACACCGATTGGTAATCGGCGCATTTGTTATGGATATGGACGAGCGCAGCGCTACGTGGGAGGGGCAAGATATCGCCTTAACCGCACGGGAATTTAATTTGCTCTACAAGCTGCTTTCTTACCCCAAAAAAACGTTTACCCGCACACAACTGATGGACGAATTTTGGGATGTCGATACGCAAAGCGGAACGCGCACGGTCGACGTCTACATGACAAAACTTCGCGCCAAGCTTGCCGATTGCGACGCTTTTGACATTCAAACCGTGCACGGACTCGGCTACAAGGCGGTGATTCGATGACGCGATCTTCCTTTAAAAAAAATCTGTGGCGCGCGCTTCATCGTTATCTGACCTTTTTCATCTTGGTGGCGTTTGTGATCACCTGCTGCATGACGCTGTTCGTCTCCACACTGTCGGGATATCTGGATGTGGAACTGACCGACGAAAACATGGGGGACGCCGCCAAGGCAACGTTTTGGAACGTCATTTTGCTCAGCTTTTTGTTCACGGTGATTGATGCCCTTCGACGAAAATACACACTGGATCGCACCGTCAAACAAGTGGCAATGGCGGCGCAACGCATGATACAAGGCGATTTTTCCGTCAGAATCCCGCCGGTGTCTCGCTATCTGGCAGACGATTACCTGCACAAAATCATCACTTGTGTGAATCAAATGGCAAAAGAGTTGGCGGGGGTGGAAACACTGAGAGCCGATTTTATCGCCAACGTATCGCATGAAATGAAAACGCCGCTCGCCGTCATACAAAACTACGGCACGCTGTTGCAGTCCCCCAACTTATCCGACGACAAGCGTTTGGAATATGCGCGCGCGGTAAGCGACGCGTCACATAGGCTTTCCGATATGATCACCAACATTTTGAAGCTGAATCGATTGGAAAATCAGCAAATCTATCCGCACTCGGAGCAATATAATTTGAGCGAACAGTTGTGCACGTGTCTGCTTGCCTATGAGGAGGTTTGGGAGGCGCGCGGCATTGAACCCGTGGTTTCTATAGAAGACGATGTCATGATTGCGGCAGACGCGGAATTATTGCAGCTGGTCTGGAACAATCTGTTATCCAACGCGTTCAAATTCACCGATGCAGGAGGGACGGTCACGCTGACGTTGACCACTACGGGCAAGTGCGCCGTCGTCTCCGTCAAAGACAGCGGCTGCGGCATGTCGCAGGAAACCGGCGCGCACATTTTTGAAAAATTTTATCAAGGAGATACGTCGCACGCCACGCAAGGAAACGGGTTGGGACTTGCGCTGGTCAAGCGCGTCATGGATATTCTGCACGGAGAAATCAGCGTAGAGAGCACGCTCGGCGTCGGAAGCACCTTTACCGTTAAGATCGGGATGCATGGAACGGATGGTGTTTGATTTTTCGGACGATTTTAAAAACGGAAAGGAATGGGCATGAAAATAAAACGCGAAAAAACATGGGGCAGCGTACTAAGAGCGCTTCTGTTCCCGCCGCCTATGCTGACGGTTCTCCTTGTTCCGCTATGCGCCGTCGGGCTGACGGAAACATTCGTACGTTTTGAATCCTCCTCGTGGATTGCCATAGCCATCTACGTAATTTCCGCCTACACACTGACCGTCCTATGTCTGCGAACGCCGTCAACGGTTCGTTGGATTCGGCGTTTTCGACAAAAAAATCGTCACATCGTGCGTTGGCAAAGCGACACCCGACTACGTGTTACCGTTTCGCTGTACGCTTCTTTGATTGGAAACGTTGCCTATGCGGTGTTTCAGTTGGTCTTGGGACTTTACCACCGGACCGTTTGGTACGGATCGCTGGCAGGATACTATGGGTCTTTGGCTCTCATGCGATTTTGTCTGGCGCAGTACAGTCGCTCTCATCGTCCGGGGGATCAGCCGATCGGCGAGTGGCAACGCTATCGTGTTTGCGGATGGATTTTCCTTGTGATGAACCTTTTGCTGACGCCGCTGATCTTTTCCGTCGTACTGGGAAATCACATTTTTTATCATCATGAAATTACAACCATTGCCATAGCGGCGTATACGTTTGTCTCGTTTACCGTCGCGCTGATCGGATTGATTCGCTATCGAGCCTATTGCGCCCCCGTGTATTCCGCGTCCAAAGCCATCAGTTTGGCGGCGGCATGTGTGAGTATGTTGACCTTGGCTGCCACCATGCTGACCACGTTCGGCGAAGAAAGTATGGACAAAGTTAAGCGAACGCGGATGCTCGGTTCGGTGGGCGGTGCCGTCTTGGCGTTTATTTTGATCATGGCACTGCACATGATCCGAAAGGGCACAAAACAAATAAAAACCATACAAAAAAATGAAAGAGGATAAGCATATGGAAGAACAGCAATTTCAATACACCTACTCTGCCGACGAGCAAGAAGAAGTAAAAAAAATCCGCGAAAAATACACCGATCGAACTGAGGACGGTATGGAACGCTTGCGACGTTTGGATCGCAGCGTCAGCCAAAAAGCGCAAGCTGTGGCGCTGTCGTTTGGCATCATCGGCGCGCTGGTCTTGGGATTCGGCATGAGCTTGATTATGTCGGATCTCGGTGCTGCGCTGTCTCTTGCCGAAGGTTTAATCTTTCCGATCGGTCTCGGTATCGGCGTGATGGGGAGCGTGTTGGTCGTTCTTGCCTATCCTCTGCACCGGTGGTGCTTGAAGCGGGAACGAAAAAAAATTGCGCCGGAAGTTTTGCGCTTAACCGACGAATTGATGAAATAATAAAATGGTGAAATGACGAAATAATGAAATAAAAATATGTGAAAAAGAGCGCGAGGAGAAACTTGCATGAAAGGTTCTCCTCGCGTTTTTCTTTTTATTCGGTGGATCAAAGATCAGAAATCAGAAATCAGAGATCAGAGATCAGAGATCAGAAGCTGATATCCATCGCCATTTGGTACATCCGACGAATGGACGCGCTGCGGCGGCTGCACGTTTCCCGCATTTGAGCAATTTGCGCATCGGTGAATCCGTCCAAATCGTGATCGGACAATTTATTTTTGTACATATGATCCAAAGCCAGCGCATAATTAATATCGACCGGTGTGATTTTTCCATCCACGTAGCAAATCACTTCGTTGCTCTTTCCGGCAAGCAGCTCGTTGACTGCCTCGTATCCCATTTCCGTCGCCATCACGCGATCGCGCACCGTGGGCGCGCCGCCGCGAATGATATGACCGCAACGTGCAAATCTGGTTTCGATTCCGCTTTTTTCTTCAATCTGCCGAGCGAAATATTCGCTGAAATTTTGCCCGTCCGCCGTCGGCTTCATGCCCTCGCTGGTCACCGCGATCAAGCCGCGCTTGCCACGCGCACGCGCCGCCATCAGCTTTTCAATTCCGTATCGCTCGTCAAAAGGAATTTCCGGAATGGCGATAGCCAATGCGCCGGTTGCAATTCCGCTGTGCAGCGCGATCATACCGCAATCCCGCCCCATGACCTCAATGACATTGCAGCGGTTGTGCGACTCGCAAGTCTCACGCAGTGCGTCAACCATACCGAGAACGGTATTCATTGCCGTATCAAAACCGATGGTGTACTCGGTGGCGGTAATGTCATTGTCAATGGTGCCCGGAATACCGATCGAGGGAATCCCGTGATTGGTCAGCGCGGTTGCGCCGCGAAATGTGCCGTCTCCGCCGATGGCAACAATGGCATCGATGTGATTCTCATCGCAATTTTTCAATGCCAGCTCCATGCCCTCTGGTGTTTTGAAGCGAGGGCTGCGGCTGGAGTACAAGACCGTCCCACCGTGGGTGATAATTTGAGACACCGTATTGGCGTTTTGCGGAACGAAGTCGCCTTGCAGCAATCCTTCGTATCCGCCGCGGATTCCCACGACTTCGATTCCATGTTGCAGTGCTCTTCTGGTTACGGCACGAATTGCCGCATTCATACCGGGGGCGTCACCGCCGGAAGAAAGCACGCCGATTTTTCTGAATTTTACCATAATTTATTCTACCTTTCTTGCAAGGGGGATCCTTGCGGTGATTTTCAATGATACATCGCGCGGAACATACGCCATCGCCGTACGCCACGCGGTCCAAAACACAAACACGAATATTGTACCTCATTTCTCAAAAAAAATCAAGTCATTTCTGAAAAAAAAGCGATATTTTAGAAAAAATGTAACAAAAGTGGGGAGAGTGGAGGAACTTTGGCGCTTTGAGGAGGTTTTGCGACACTTGGATCATCGGCGTTTTTTAAAGAAAAAGCAATAAAAACTTGACAATGTTTTGCGATTATGGTAAAATATACGCGGCGCAACATTTGTGCGAACAAGGAGTTGCCGCGTTTTGAGAATTTCGCAAGGCGAAATTCTCCCATAGAACTAAAAAATTTATGGCGCAACATTTGTGCGAACAAAGAGTTGCCCGAGTGATG
>CAZDOX010000056.1:0-6811 GCA_964507155.1 uncultured Lachnospiraceae bacterium | reverse complement strand
CCTCTTGTCCGATTACCTCCTACGTATACGCCGCCGACGTCCTTTCCCGGTGATCCTTGGATCAATTAACGATAATGAATAATTAAGGAATAAATCAATCAATATGGCTAAAAAAGAAGAAAAACAAAAAGAAGAAAAACAATTGGATCGAAAAAAAACAACCACCAAAGTCTTACGATCGACAAAAGAGGCGCCCGCCGCGATCGCGGCGGAAGACAGCGCCTATAACAACGCCAGCATTACCATGCTCAAAGGCGCGGAACGTGTGCGGAAACGCCCCGCCGTCATCTTCGGATCGGACGGATTGGAAGGCTGTGAACACGCATTCTTTGAAATTCTCTCCAACGCTGTGGATGAAGCACGGGAAGGCAACGGAAATTTGATTACCGTCACTGCCTACGCCGATCATTCGATGACGGTCGACGACCGCGGACGCGGCGTGCCGCTCGGATTCAACGAAAAAGAAGGACGCTGGAACTGGGATTTGATTTACTGCGAGCTGTATGCCGGCGGAAAATACGACAACAATGCCGAAGGCTCCGCGTATGAATATTCCCTGGGGTTAAACGGTCTTGGCGCCTGCGCCACGCAATATTCTTCCGAATATATGGACGTCTATTCCTATGACGGGGTCAACGAATATTCTATCCATTTCAAAAAAGGAGAACCGGTCAGCGAGCTGCAGATGCGTCCGCTTTCCGGTGCGGAAAAGCGAACGGGAACTCTCATTCACTGGCGTCCGGATATTGACGTATTTACCGACATTGCCATTCCCTACGAGCATTTTTCCGACATTATGAAGCGACAATCGGTCGTGGTCAGTGGCGTGACCTTTTTGTTGCGCACCGAAAAGGCAGGCAAACACGGGGAATTTGACGAGCAATCGTTCTTTTATCAAAACGGAATTATCGATTACCTTTCCGAGCAAGTCGGCGACGCCGCGCTGACCGCGCCGGTGCAATGGCACTTGGAAACGCAGGGACGCGATCGCGACGACAAAGCGCCCTATAAGCTCAAGGCGGACGTGACGTTTTGCGTGTCCAACACCGTCAGCATGCTGGAATATTATCACTGTTCCAGCTATTTGGAGCATGGCGGTTCTCCCGACCGCGCCGTGCGCAGCGCCTTTGTCTATGCGCTGGACAAATATTTAAAATCCGCCGGAAAATACAACAAGAACGAAGCGAAAATCACATTTGCCGACGTTGCCGATTGTTTGGTTCTGATCATCAACTCGGTGTCCACCATGACTTCTTACGAAAATCAGACCAAAAAAGCCATCACCAACACATTTATTTACGAAGCGCTCAATGACTTTTTGCGCCGTCAATTGGAAATATATTTCATTGAAAACCCTACTGCCGCCGAGGTGTTCGCCAATCAAGTTTTGGTCAACAAGCGAAGCCGTGAGAGTGCGGAAAATGCACGCATTAACATCAAGAAAAAGCTGACCGGCAGCATGGACATTACCAATCGCGTGGAAAAGTTTATCAATTGCCGTTCCAAAGACCCCACGCGCCGCGAACTGTACATCGTTGAGGGAGACAGTGCTGCCAGCTCGTGTAAAATCGGACGCGATGCGGAATTTCAAGCGATTATTCCCGTGCGAGGAAAAACGCTGAACTGCATGAAAGCCGATTATGAGCAAATTTTCAAATCCGAAATTATCACCGATCTGCTGCGCGTGATCGGGTGCGGGGTGGAGGTCAACAGCAAAAAAGTGAAAACCGATGTCAACGCGTTTGATCTTTCGCTGCTGCGCTGGTCCAAAATTATCATCTGCACGGACGCCGATGAAGACGGATTTCAAATTCGCACCTTGCTGCTCACATTGTTCTATCGTCTGCTGCCCACCCTGCTTGCCGAACACAAGGTATTTATCGCCGAAACCCCATTGTTTGAAATCACCACCAAGGAAAAAACCTATTTTGCCTACGATGAATTTGAAAAGGCAGAGGTTCTTAAGAAAATCGGGAACAAAAAATACACCATCCAGCGTTCCAAGGGTTTGGGTGAAAACTCATCCGACATGATGTGGGAAACCACCATGAATCCCGTATCGCGGCGTCTGGTCTCGGTCGTTCCCGCCGATCCGATCGCCACGGAAGAAATTTTTGACATTCTGCTCGGAAATAACCTCCCAGGCAGAAAAGCTTTTATTGCCGAAAACGGGTCCCGCTATATCAAGGACGCCGACATTTAAGGCATCGTAAATTCCCGCCGCATGACGGCAGAAAAGAGATTTTATGTTATTCCATCGTCGCAATTCACACGCACACCAACCGCACCGCGCCCTTTTATTTTTGATCGCGCAACTTTTGCTTGTCTCCGCTCTCGTACAACCGTTAACGGCAGAGCAACCGTCCTTGGCTGCCCTTGAGAAAACCAAAGCGGAAAAATCAACGCTGCAACAAACCGACTCTTACTTGGACGCCACCGTACAATCGCTCATGCAGCAAGGATTTCCCCTCTCGTACGCGCAGTCGCTGGCGCCGTTGGCCATCGCGCACCCGAACTGGTCCTTTGAAGCGCTGCCTATCACGGAATCGTGGAAAATTGTGTTGTCTAAAGAATCGGAAAACCCCGCGACCAATTTAATTTCCAAAAGTAAAACCTACGCGGCATACCGTCATGCCACCAATAAGGAGCTGTATGACAACGGTTACTACCAAGTGTCAACGGCAGCACTTGCCTACTTTATGGACCCGCGTAATTTTATGAACGAAAAAGATATTTTTCAATTTTACTGTTTTGCCGACAGTGCACATGTGGATGTGACATCGGCGCTTTCCCGCATACTGTCCGGTACCTTTATGGAGCAATCGCCGCCAAATAGTCAAAAAAGCTATGCGGAGATATTTGTTGACGTAGGCGATGCGCTCGGCATTGATCCGATTTATCTCGCCGTCCGCGCCAGACAAGAGCAAGGCGTCTTAGGCAGTGCTACCGTCGGCGGCGTTGCCGATCAGGTCTTGATCCAGCGATTGAACGAGGGCGAGGGTGCATCCGGCGATACCGCCGAGTCTTTGTCCGCCTATCGCGGGTACTACAACATATACAACATCGGCGCTACGGGAAAAGGCTCCTACGCCATTTTGAAAGCAGCCATGAACCGCGCGATAAAGGGGACCGAGGAAAAAAGTGCGGATTGGGGCGGGTCACCGTCTTGGGACACCGTGGAAAAATCGATCTACGGCGGTGCGAAAGTGATCTACGATCGTTACATCAAAAATGATCAAAATACGGCATATCTGCAAAAGTTCAATGTTAGTCCTCGTTCCACCGGACGTTTTTGGAAGCAATACATGCAAAACATTGTTGCCGCGCTCAGTGAGGGTCGGACATTGTACGCAGCCTTTTCCGCCGCCGACGCGCTGGATTGTGCCTTAACTTTTCGGATTCCGGTTTATTCCGGCATGGACGAAGCGTGCCCGGATCCTGCGGGCGGCAGTTGTTCCTACACGGCAGGATCGGCAACGAAGTATGATGTCGGCGGAACACTTTATGTGGGAGATCAATCCGTTTCGCTGCCGGATCTTTTGCCAAGCCGTGTGGCAAGCGGGAATTTGCCGATTTTCTCTGTATCGGCTCAACTTGCCAAGGGACTTCGGATTTGCGGCAAACTTTGGGCAGACGGGTATATTACCTCCGCGACATTAACGCCTTGTTATCTCAACGGTTCCGCATACGAAGGGCGTTCCATTCAAATCTATCAAAATCCATACGGATGCGGCACGCTGCACATGTCCTGCTCCTATTCGCTTCCGTCCATGCTCCATTCCGGTGACATCATCACCTACGCCTTAACGATCACCATGGGACAAAACGACTACGCGAAGACACTGACGGTGGCTTTGCTGGAAGTGCAAATTTCTTAAAATAAACATAGGGAGAAGCTTTTGATACGGCTTCTCCCTGCTTATATTTAGTCTATTTAGTCGTCAGACAAGATCAAAATGCCCATTGTCCCTGACGGAATATTTCAATTTCCGTGCCGCGAACCGTTTGCGCCACGACCGACAAGTCCGACGTGCCGACCATAAAGTCCACGTGAATCATGGAATCGTTGATCCCCATGGCGTGTAACTCTTCCAGCGTATATTTGTCGTAATCGCGGACGGTGTTGGTGTACCCGGCTCCGAGAGCCAAATGGCAAGACGCGTTTTCATCAAACAACGTTTCATAAAACGTCAAATTGCTTTCGCTAATCGGTGAATGTACCGGAACCAAGGCAACCTCGCCAAGGTACGCAGCGCCATCATCCATGGCGATCATCTCTTTGAGCAGTGCTTCGTTCTTCTCTGCGTGTACCTCAACCGCACGTCCGTTTTCAAAACGAATGTTAAAATTCTCGATCAACTGTCCATGATAAGACAACGGTTTGGTCGAATACACCACGCCATCTGCGTCGCCGCGTTTCGGTGTTGTGAATATTTCCTCCGTCGGCATGTTGGGATTAAACCACTCGCCGCGCAGCGTATACTCACCGCCGCCGCAAAACAGACTGTTATTCACCAATCCAACAGTCAAATCCGTACCGTTTCCCGCACGCAGGCGCAAGGAAACAATGTCCAATCCGTTCAAATACTCGCAGCGAGCGCGAAATTGCTCGTTATGTTCTTTCCACACGGCAACACCGTCTTTGACCTCACCACCGATCGTATCCGTCATGTGAACCGTGTACAAAATCACCTGCCACAGTTTTTCCACGGCAGCCGCGGGGCGCAAATCCGGGAACATTTTCTTTGCCCATGCTTTGCCGGGAACCGCTGCCACGCACCACTTATACTTATTTTCCATCTGATCGTAGTAGGGTTTAAAGATCGGATAGCGCATTTGTCTTGCGCGGCTGTTTTTCTTTTGATTCATACCGCGCAATCCGTCGGGATCCTCGGAGATCAAATGAAGCGTAGCGGGCAATTTTTCCGCGCTGTGCGCCATTTTGGCCTTTTCCCATTCTTCAACCGTCGAAAGCACTTTCAACGTACGATGACGCACGTGTACTTTCTGCAACGGCTGGTAATGCCACTCAACCGTTACCTTTTCCGCACCGGCTTGATAACATTCCTCCACCACCATACGAACAAATTCCGGTTGATCCAACTCACAGTTGATGATCACTTCGTCACCCATGGAGACGCCAAGTCCGGAAACGGCCAACAAGCGAGCGTATGCTTTCAATTCTGCCTTTTTCATCTCAATTCCACTCTCCTTTTGCTTTCATATTCTGGATTTTGTTTTGCGCGGCGCGCAGGACTTTCTTATCGTTTTCGTATGTCAAATATTGTTCCGCCGAATCCAACAAAACCCATTCTACCTGCGCGATTTCACCCTTGCGCGGGCGGATATTGCGATCCTTTGCCCGTCCGAGAAAATAGACAACTTCTTTTTCCACCGAGGGGGCGGGCGTGTAACATACCGCATAACGAAAATCCGGAATAATTGAAATTTCTGCGGCGGTCTCCTCGCGCACCTCACGCACAGCCGTTTGCCGTTCCGTTTCGCCCGCCTCTACGTGTCCTTTGGGAAAAGAACGGTATCCTCCGAGCTGGTGACGGATCATCAACACGTACAAACGTGCGTTTTCCGGCTCTTGGCGTATCACCAACGCGCCGCAAGATTTTTCATAAACCATAGAATTTCATCTCCCCTCTTGTCATACTCTGTCGACACCCGTCAATCCGGGCGAACCTCTTCCATGATAAATGCTTCCAGTACGTCGCCGACTTTAATGTCATTGAATTTTTCCAAACCGATACCACATTCGTAGCCTTGTGCCACCTCGCGCACGTCGTCCTTAAATCTCTTCAGCGAGGATATCGCGTCTTCAAAAATTACCACGCTGTCACGCAGCACGCGGATTTGTGCCGCACGTGTCACCTTGCCGTCCGTGACATACGAACCGGCAATGGTTCCCACCGACGGAACGTGAATGGTCTGACGAACCTCGGCGTGTCCCAGCAGTACTTCGCGGAACTTGGGCGCCAACATGCCTTTCATGGCTGCCGTAATTTCTTCAATCGCATCATAAATGACGCGGTAAGACCGAATTTCCACCCCTTGTCGCTCCGCGCTTTCCATAGCGGCGCGATCCGGACGGACGTTAAATCCGACGATAATGGCGTTGGAAGCTGCTGCCAGCATAACGTCGCCTTCGTTGACGCCGCCGGCCGCCGCATGAATCACGGCAACACGGACTTCCTCATTGGAAATTTTCAGCAACGACGCTTTTACCGCTTCGGCAGAACCGACAACGTCCGCTTTAACAATGATGTTCAGCGTTTTAATTCCCTCGGAAATATTCTTAAACAAATCGTTCAGGCTGGCACGCGCGTTAGCCTTAAACCCTTCTTCTTTGGCTTGATTCTTTCTTTTATCCGCCAGCTCGCGCGCCATGCGTTCGTCTTCGACGGCCTGAAATTCGTCGCCTGCCGTCGGTGTTTCCGCCAGACCCGTAATTTCAACCGGCACGGAGGGACCGGCAACTTTCACCGCTTTTCCGCGGTGATCCGTCATAGCGCGAACACGTCCGACCGCCGTTCCCGCGATAACAATATCACCGTCATGCAGCGTTCCGTTTTGAACCAGCACCGTGGCGACCGGGCCGCGACCGCGATCCAGCTTTGCTTCAATCACAATTCCCTTGGCGCGACGGTTGGGGTTGGCTTTCAGTTCCTTGACTTCCGCCACCAGCAACACGCTCTCCAACAGATCATCGATTCCCTGACCGGTCAGTGCGGAAACGGGCACGCACATCACATCGCCGCCCCATTCCTCCGGCACCAAATCATATTTGGTCAATTCCTGCTTA
>CAZDOX010000055.1:0-6865 GCA_964507155.1 uncultured Lachnospiraceae bacterium | reverse complement strand
GAATATTACCATTGATCCGTCCGATCTGGTCTTTGAATCGTGCAAATCTTCCGGCGCCGGTGGGCAACACATCAACAAAACCGAATCGGCTGTGCGATTGACGCACAAGCCCAGCGGTCTGGTTGTTGAATGTGACAGCGAGAGAAGTCAGTTCAAGAATAAAGATACGGCATTAAAAATGTTACGCGCCAAACTGTACGACATGGAACAAACCAAGCACGAGCAAGCCATCGCATCCGAGCGGCGCGCTCAGGTCGGTTCCGGCGATCGCAGTCAACGCATCCGAACCTATAACTATCCCCAAGGTCGTCTGACCGATCACCGAATCGGACTGACCTTACATTCCTTGGACTCTGTTCTTGACGGCAATATCGGTGAAATCATCGACGCGCTGATCGCCGCTGACACAGCCGAGCGCCTCAAAAACGGAGAATTGCATCAAAAGCCATAGAAAGTGAGCCATCCGGCATATGAACCCCAATCTTGCAACGGAATACTGTTCGGTCTTGAACATAGAAAGTGAAACAACTCGCGCCGATCTTTCTCGAGCGGCCGCTTGTTTGCGCCGCGGCGGGTTGGTCGTTTTCCCCACCGAAACCGTTTACGGTCTTGGCGGCGACGCAACTCAAGCCGAAAGCGCACGCCGTATTTATGAGGCAAAAGGGCGACCGTCCGATAACCCTTTGATTATTCATCTGGCACGACCGGAAGACGCGGAACCTTACGCGGTAACTTGTGATACCTACTATCGTCTCTCCCGCGCATTTATGCCGGGACCTTTGACCGTGATTCTTCCGCGTAAATCGACCATTCCCACCGCAACGACCGGCGGTTTGGAAACGGTAGCCGTTCGTTGCCCCGCCCACCCGATTGCACGCGCGCTGATTGCCGCTGCCGGTGTGCCCATCGCCGCGCCGTCCGCCAACCGTTCCGGAAAACCGTCGCCCACTTGCGCCGCCCACGTCAAAGAAGATATGGACGGTCGTGTGGACATGATTTTGGATGGTGGCGCTTGTGACATCGGATTGGAATCCACCATTGTTCTGATCACCGGCGACGACAGTGTGGTGTTGCTGCGTCCCGGTGCCGTCACATACGACGCGCTCTGCATGGTGGTCAGCCACGTCAGCGTTGCCGACGCGGTCACATCGCAGCTCAAAGACGGTGAGAAAGCCCTCTCCCCCGGTATGAAATATCGGCATTACGCCCCGGACGCTCCGGTGATTTTGCTGGACGGAGATCCCGATGACGTTCTCTCCTATTTGCTATCCGAGCAGCAAAGTAAGCGTTGCGCCATTTTGTGCTACGAGGAAGAATTTTCGGCTCTTTCTCGCTTTCCGCACTCCTTGCTCTTCCCGGTCGGCGCCCGCGACGATCTTGGCACACAAGCGCATCAATTGTTTACTCTGTTGCGGCTTGCCGATCGCGCAAAGCCGGATGTCATTTACGCGCATCTTCCCCCGCGAGAGGGATTGGGATTGGCTTTGTACAACCGCATGATCCGCGCCGCGGCACACACCGTCAAACACTTGTAAAATCAGTGATTTTTTAGAATAAGGAAACCATTTCCATGGCGAAAAAGAAACATGAAACTCAAGAATTGATCCACGCGCCGGCGCGCCCGCAGCCGATTGTCGAAACGATAGAAACCAACTACATGCCCTACGTCATGACCGTCATTTTATCTCGCGCCATTCCCGAAATAGACGGTTTTAAGCCGGCACATCGTAAATTGCTGTATACCATGTACAAAATGGGACTTTTAACCGGATCCAATCGTTCCAAAAGTTCCAATGTGGTCGGACGAACCATGCAACTCAACCCACACGGTGACGCTGCCATTTACGAAACCATGGTCCGTTTAACACGCGACAATGAAACGCTGCTGCACCCGTTTGTGGACTCTAAGGGCGCGTTTGGTAAACAGTATTCTTCCGATATGAAATACGCCGCGCCGCGTTATACCGAGGTGAAGCTGGATTCGTTTTGCGCGGAATTGTTCGGCGGAATCGATAAAGACGCCGTCGACATGGTCGACAACTACGACGGCACCATGAAAGAACCGTCGCTGCTCCCCACATCTTTTCCGAACATTTTGGTCACGCCGAACTCGGGAATTGCCGTTGGTATGGCATCGGAAATTTGTTCGTTCAATTTGGCGGAAATCTGCGACGGTGCGATTGCTCTGCTCAAAAAACCAACCACGGATATAGAAAAGCTCATGGATCTCATCCATGCGCCCGATTTTGCCGGTGGCGGAGAACTGATTTACGACCGAGAGCAAATGCGTGAAATTTTTGAAACCGGTCAGGGCAGCGTTCGCTTGCGTGCCCGTTATCATTACGATAAAGCAAACAATTGTATCGATGTCTTGCAAATTCCTTATACGACCACCATCGAACAAATTATGAAAAAAATGACCGACATGGTCAAAGAGGGAAAATTAAAAGAAGTCACCGATTTTCGCGATGAAATCGACAGAAACGGCTTCAAGCTGACCATCGATCTGCGACGCGGCATAGATCCGGACAAATTGATGCTTCGTCTGTTTAAGCAAACCCCGCTGGAAAGTAATTTCAAATGCAATTTCAACGTCTTGGTCGACGCAACGCCTCGCACGCTCGGCGTTCGCGATATTTTGTTGGAGTGGATTAAATTCCGCACCACCTGCGTTCGTCGTGAGATCACCTACGATTTGACCCGAAAAAAAGAAAAACTTCATCTTTTGCTGGGACTTGGCAAAATTCTGCTGGATATTGACAAAGCCATCCGTATCATTCGAAAAACGGAGGAAGACGACAAGGTGGTTCCCAATTTGATGGAGGGGTTCACCATCGACGAAATTCAAGCAAATTACATTGCCGATATCAAGCTGCGCAATTTAAACAAGCGTTACATTCTCGATCGCATCGGTGAGATTGAATCGCTGCAACACGAAATTGCCGACATGGAAGAAACGCTGGTCGACGACATCAAGCTGCGAAATATGATTGCAAAGCAGTTGCAGGGGATCAAACAGAAATACGGTCAACCGCGCCGTACGCTGATCATTCAAAGCGACGACGTGCAGGAATACGACGGCAACGACAGCGAAATAGAAAACATCCCAGTCTGCATTTTGATGACGCGCGAGGGATATTTCAAAAAGCTTTCCCCACGCTCCAATACCGGAGTGGATGATCAAAAGGTAAAGGATGGCGACCGTGTTGTCTTTTCTTCCTCGTGTTCCAACACCGACGAACTGGTATTTTTTACCGACCGCGCTCAAATGTATCGTAGTCGTGTTTCCGACTTTGAGTTGACCAAGGCGGCATTGCTCGGCGATTTTGTTCCCTCCAAACTGGGCATGGCCGACGGCGAACGCCCCATCATGGTTCATATTCAAAACAGCTATCCGGAAAAAGACCATTTGGTCATTTTATTTGAAAACGGAAAAGGCGTGCGCGTCAGCTTGGCCGCGTATGAAATGAAAGGAAATCGAAAAAAGCTGACCGGTGCTTATTCCTCCGCCTCTCCCGTGGTCGGTTTATTTTACGAACCGGCAGGACAAACACTGGAACTTTTTTTGGTCAACAGCGATCACCGCGGCATTTT
The DNA here is from genome assembly GCA_964507155.1 of uncultured Lachnospiraceae bacterium. Classification (GTDB taxonomy): domain Bacteria; phylum Bacillota; class Clostridia; order Oscillospirales; family CAG-272; genus SIG644. The sequence goes on along the minus strand of CAZDOX010000055.1, from coordinate 3,271 downwards.
GATCAAATCCTCACTCATTCCCGATATGAGCACCCGCACTGCAGCCGGAGTTCAGATCATTCAATTAAAAAAAGGAACCAAGCTGCTGCGCGCACAGACCGTCTCTGCGGAAAGCGACCCGCAGCGGATGGAACTGGCCAAGGGGTATCGTAAATTGAAAATTCCTGCCACACCGGCGGAAGTGACGAGCGCGGAGCTTTTGGAAGACCCGCCCCTCGATCGGAAAGAATAGATATAGATGATGAAAGGAACGGGCATCATGATGAAATATTCATCGAAAGCAAAAAGCAAAATCAGCAAAAAGCAATCGGCAAGAGTTTGGATGGTTCGCATTTTTGCCATTCTTCTCGCTGCTTTGATGGTGGCGGGAGCTTGTTATTATACAATCTGGGCACTTTTGGCCTAAATTTGATTTTTAGGAGATTTACGTATGAGTAACACCACAATGAACATTGTTTGTCTGGATCTGGAGGGCGTTCTCGTCCCGGAAATTTGGATTGCGTTCGCCGAAGCGTCCGGGATCCCGGAACTGAAGAGAACCACACGCGACGAACCGGATTACGATAAATTGATGAAATTTCGGCTTGCCGTTCTCAAAGAGCATGGACTTGGATTAAAAGAAATCCAAGAAACCATTGCCAAGATCGATCCCATGCCGGGCGCCAAGGCGTTTCTTGACGCACTGCGTCGGCAAACACAAGTCATCATTTTGAGCGACACCTTCACGCAATTTGCCGCGCCGCTGATGGAAAAACTCGGAATGCCGACCATTTTCTGCAACACGTTGGAAGTAGCGGAAAACGGAGAAATCACCGGATTTCGCATGCGTTGTGCACAATCCAAGTTGACCACGGTCAAAGCATTACAATCGATCGGATACGAAACCATTGCTTCCGGAGACAGTTTTAACGATCTGGGCATGATTTTAAACAGTAAGGCAGGATTTTTGTTCCGAAGCACGGAAAAAATTAAAGCAGATTATCCAAATCTGCCTGCGTTTGAAGAGTATGACGAGCTTCTGGCTGCGATTCAACAAGCGTTGAAGTAAAACTGCATATATAGTGCCCTGCTATACGCTATACGCTAACACTATAGTGATCCCCTCTTTCCCATGTGCGGGAGAGAGGGGATTTCAGTTAGCCGTTTTACCTCTTTTTCAGATTAATCACGCGCAAAATTGCGGGACTTAACACCAAATTGGCCAGCAATTCAAATACAAAATTTAAACCGACAAAAAACACCATCATGTAAATCAACATCGACGATCCTTGTTCGGCAGCCGACGATTGCACGTAATCAAAGAAAAACGCCACGCAGCCAAGCAAGAAAACGGCGGTATTGACGATCGGGGCAACCATGGCACTGATCAATACGGCAAAATAGCGATTCACTCGTTCCAGCAAGCGGTATGTAACGCCGGCGAAAAATCCTGCCAAAATTCCTTTGGCCAGCACCGTGATAATCGTACCCGGAATACTTAGTCCAAACCAAAACGCAGCGTCAGCCGTCGCAAAAAAAATCAATCCGGAAACGGCTCCCAGCCATGCCCCGGCTCCTGCGCCACACAGTGCCGCGCCGATGACAACGGGAATCAGCGTCAAATTGATCGAGGCTATCCCGCCGATTTTAATAAATCCTCCCAAATAAGCCAAAACCGCCACCATAGCGGTAAACAATGCCAAAAGCACCATTTTTTTTGTTTTTTCGCGATTGTTTGTTACTCGTTTCATTTAATCTCCATTCCGCCGCCATGCGGCGGCACAAATCGTTCATGTTACTCTGTCCATTCGTGAAATAATGTCATACCGGCACGTCCCATCGCCGCGGCTTGAAAACCGTCTCTGAGCGGTTGTCGGACAGTTTTCAAGTAAATAGCAACGGACACATCACATGCAATGAATTTTCAATTCACCATCGGTCAAAGACAGCAGCACTTGTGTGATTGCCTGCCGACTGTTTTCAATAATTTTTTCCGCCAGCGGATCCTCGACATGGCGGCAAATATATCTGCGCATATGGCGCGCGCCGTACTTGGGCGAAAAGGATTCCTTGGCAATATAGGCCGCCGCCTGCTCGGTATAAGCAAACGAAATTTCTTTCTCTTGCAGCGCTTGCTTCAGCTCATCCAGCATAATCGACGCAATCCGCGTAAAATCTTGCTCGTTCAAGGAGCGGAAGGTAATAATTTCGTCAACGCGATTGATAAATTCCGGTCGCAAAAAAGCCGAAAGTGCTTTTTCCGTTTTGGCTTCTTCCCTTTTCTGTGCATCGCCGGAAAAACCGACCGTCGCGGTTGAATGATCCGAACCCGCGTTTGTGGTCATAATCAAAACCGTATTTTCAAAATTGACCGTCTTTCCCCGTGCGTCGGTAATTCGCCCATCATCCAGTACCTGCAGCAAAATATTGAGCACATCCGGATGCGCCTTTTCAATTTCGTCAAATAAGACGACGGAGTACGGACGGCGACGAATTTTTTCCGTCAACTGTCCCGCCTCATCATATCCGACGTATCCGGGAGGCGCCCCGATAATTCTCGATACCGAATGTTTCTCCATATACTCGGACATATCCAAACGAATCAAGGTTTCCGGGGAGTGGAACAATTGATTGGCCAGCGTTTTGACCAACTCGGTCTTTCCCACACCGGTCGGACCGGCAAAAATAAAGGAAACCGGCTTGCGCTTATAGGAAATGCCGGCGCGATTTCTCTTAATGGCGCGGACAACGGCACGCACCGCTTCATCTTGACCGACAATGCGCGATTTGATCTGATCTTCCAGTTTTTGCAGCTGCACCAGCTCGTTTTCACTGACCGTGCTGGCCGGGATCCCGGTCCAAACTTCGATGACTTGCGCCAAATCCGCCACGCGAAGTTCAACGGCTTGACGTTGCGGTTCAATTACCGCCAAACGATCGGAAAGCTTGAGCTCTTTTTCTCGCAAAGTGGCAATTTGCTCATAGCGCTGTGTCGCCGCCGCATCGTCCAACGTTCCGCTCTCCGCTTCCAGTGCTTCTCGATCTGCTTTGACGCGCAGCAATTGCTCCCGAATTTCGTACGATTCGTTGATGACAGCCGTATTCAGCGAGAGGTACGATGCGGCTTCATCCAGCAGATCGATGGCTTTGTCCGGTAAATATCGGTCGGTGATATACCGCTCGGACAAAGTGACCGTTTTTCGTAAAATCTCCTCGGGAATGGTAATGCCGTGGAACGCTTCGTAGTAATGCTTGATTCCGCGCAACATTTCCACGCTCTCGTCAAGAGACG
>CAZDOX010000054.1:0-6906 GCA_964507155.1 uncultured Lachnospiraceae bacterium | reverse complement strand
CGCTCATATAAGCGGAAAATTTCTGCTGCACCGGCTGCAAGGCGTCCGCGCACACCTCGCCGACCGCCATTTTAAATTCGCCGTAGCCGCGGCCGTCAAATTCCCGTTCAATTTCATCAAGTTGTTTGCCGGTAAACGTGGAATAAATATTCATTAAATTGTTGATGCCGTCCTTGCCGGGCGCATATCGAACCACCGTGTCGCTGTCCGTGACCGCTCGTTTGAACTTACGAATTATTGTGTCCCGATCGTCCAAAATATATACCACGGCGTTGGTATTTTCATCCGATTTGCTCATTTTTTTTGTCGGCTCCGCCAAAGACATTACTTTCATTCCGCTTTGCGCGATAACCGCCTCGGGAATGGTAAACGTGTCCGGGTATACATTATTGAATCGCGTAGCAATGTCGCGGCAGATTTCCACATGCTGCTTTTGATCCAAGCCGACCGGCACCACGTCGGTTTGATACAGCAAAATATCCGCCGCCATCAGAACCGGGTAGGTGAACAATCCCGCGTTGATATTATCGGCATGCTTGGCGCTTTTGTCTTTAAACTGCGTCATGCGCGACAACTCACCGAACATGGTAAAGCAATTGAGCGCCCATGCCAACTCGGCATGCGCCGAGACGTGAGATTGGACATACAACGTATTTTTTTGCGGATCCAATCCGCATGCCATATACAGCGCCAGCGTTTCGTACGTGCGGCGACGCAGATCTGCCGGCACTTGTCGTACGGTGATGGCATGCTCGTCCACGACACAATAAAAACATTTATATTGTTCCGAATAGGTGGAAAAGTTACGAATGGCGCCAAGATAGTTTCCGATGGTCAAATTTCCGCTCGGCTGCACCCCGGAATACGATATTTTTTGGTTTTGAAACATTCTCTAACCTCCCTTTGATCAAAGGATTCTTTTATTTTAACTGAGAAGACAGTGTATCTTCAGCCGACTCCAGTGCGCGATCAATCAGACCCGCGTCGCGTCCGCCCGCCATTGCGTTATCCGGACGTCCGCCGCCCTTACCGCCGGTGATCGCAGCGACCGCACCGACCAACTTACCGGCATGCGCTCCGGCTGCTACCGCGTCTTTTCCGGCTGCGGCAAGGAAATTCAATTTTCCATCGGCAAGAACTGCCAGAACCATCACCATTTTTGAATGATTGGCCTTCATATCATCCGCCAGAGCGCGCGCCATATCCATCGTCATTCCGTCGGCGCGTGCGGCGATCAACATGACGGAGCCGACCGGCTTGGCATTGGCCAGCAAACTTTCCGACTTCCCTGCTGCCAGCTTGGCATTTAATTGTTCCACTTCTTTTTTGGCAGCGGAAAGTTCGCCCTGCAGCGCCACGGCTTTTTGCGCCACATCGTGGACATTGGGCGTCCTCAGTTCACGGGCAACGCCATGAAGAAGCGCATCTTTTTCCGCCAGCAAGGATAGCACTCCCGTGCCGGTTACGGCTTCAATGCGTCGAACGCCGGCGGCTACCGAAGACTCGGAAACAATCTTAAATAGTCCGATCTTCCCGGTGTTGTCCACATGCGTTCCGCCGCACAGCTCGACCGACTTTCGTCCCATTCGCACCACTCGAACCACTTTTCCGTACTTTTCGCCGAACAACGCCATCGCGCCCAGTTTTTTCGCTTCGTCAATCGGCATTTCGGTCATGGAGCCCTCACCCGCGCGAAGAATTTCTTCATTAACCAGTGTTTCCACAGCCGAAATTTCTTGTGCGCTCAACGCGCTGAAATGCGTGAAGTCAAATCGGCAAACCGTGTCCGAAACATATGAACCCGCTTGCTCCACATGGGTTCCCAACACCTCGCGCAGCGCGTTTTGAAGCAAGTGCGCGGCGGAGTGGTTGCGCATAATCGCGTCGCGTCTGGCTTGATCGATGTGCGCATCCAACGTGTCACCCACACGAATTACCCCGGACTTGGCGCAGCACATATGCAAGAAAATTCCGTCGTTTTTCTTCGTATCCAGCACCGTGATCTCAACGTTATCGCCGCACAAGCAGCCGCTGTCGCCGACTTGTCCGCCGCCCTCGCCATAGAACGGCGTCCGATCCAAAATCAGGGTGAATTCTCCCTCGGAAACCTCGTCAACCAATCCCTCGTCCATCATAATCGCCAACACTTTGGACCGACATGCGGATTCTGTGTAGCCGACAAATTCCGTTTTGGGCAAGTCGGTCAACCATGTTCCCGTGACATTTGCCCATCCGCTGATGTTGGCACGAGCGGCGCGTGCGCGGACTTTCTGCTCCTGCATCAGAGCGGCAAAACGATCGTCTTCTACCGTAAGTCCCGCTTCTTCCGCGATTTCCCGCGTCAGGTCGATCGGAAATCCGAATGTATCGTACAATTTAAACGCGTCGTCGCCGCCAAGCGCGGTTTTCCCCTGCGCCTTGGTTTCATCGATCATTCCGTTCAAAATATTCAATCCGGAATCAATGGTCGCATCAAAGCGTTCTTCTTCCATAGCGACGACTTTGAGAATGTAATCTTGCTTCTCCTTAAGTTCCGGGTAAGCGACATCCGACTCGCCGATCGCGACCAAGCCAAGTTCCGCCAAGAACGGGTGATCAACCCCCAACAGCTTGCCGTGACGGCATGCGCGGCGAATAATCCGCCGCAACACGTACCCGCGTCCCTCGTTGGAGGGAATCACGCCATCCGAAATCATGAACGTCGCGGAACGGATGTGGTCTGTAATCACACGAATGGAGATATCGTCATTTTTATCTTTCCCGTACGTTTTTCCGGCAATGACGCAGACATGGTCCAGAACTTTGCGAATGGAGTCCACCTCAAACATGTTGTCCACGCCCTGCATCACGCAGGCAAGACGTTCCAATCCCATGCCGGTGTCGATATTTTTTTGTGCCAATTCGGTGTAGTTGCCCTGTCCGTCGTTATTGAATTGAGAAAACACGTTGTTCCAAATTTCCATAAAGCGGTCACAATCGCACCCCGGCTTGCAATTAGGACTTCCGCAGCCGTATTTTTCACCGCGATCGAAATAAATTTCCGAGCAAGGACCGCACGGACCGGTTCCGTGTTCCCAGAAATTGTCCTCTTTGCCAAGACGAACCACGTGCTCGGCGGGTACGCCGATACGGTTGACCCAAATGTCGTACGCTTCTTCATCATTTTCGTAAATGGACGGCCAGAGCAGAGCGGAGGGAATTTCCAATGTTTCGGTTAAAAATTCCCATGCCCACGGAATTGCTTCATATTTAAAATAATCACCGAAAGAAAAATTGCCGAGCATCTCAAAAAACGTTCCGTGGCGCGCTGTGTGTCCGACGCGCTCCAAATCGGGGGTTCGAATACATTTTTGACAAGTGCACACCCGGCGGCGAGGAGGTTCTTCCTCACCGGTAAAAAATTTTTTCATCGGCGCCATACCGGAATTGATTAAAAGCAAAGACGGATCGTTGTGCGGAACCAACGAATAGGAAGGCAGACGAAGGTGCCCTTTACTTTCAAAAAAAGCAAGATATTTTTCGCGAAGATCGTTAAGCGATGTCCATTTCATAGCGGTATATCCTTTCCACGTTGTCCGTATCACACCAATGATAAACGGATCAATTTTACACACTGAGCACAGCGCCGCTTACACAATGCTATGTTGTGCCGGCTGCCATGATGATCACAACTGTCCTATGCGTGACCGCACTTGTCGTGCACTGTCGGTACGCAACCGCGCTTTGTTCGCGCTTGCCGAACCCTTTGAGAGAATTTTGCGAAGCGAAATTCTCGGGACGCGGCCGCACTTTGTTTGCACAAATAAGACGCCGCGAACATTATGCCATAGACTTTTGGAAACTGCGGGAGAATTTTGCGAAGCGAAATTCTCGGGACGCGGCCACGCTTTGTTTGCACAAATAAGACGCCGCGTATATTATACCACACTTCACGAAAAAAAGCAAGGATAATTTCATATTTTTCATGGAAATAACTCTTGACAAATTGCCTTTTTTATGATATACTATTAGCGTTGTTGATTTATTTTCATAACATTGGGGTGTCGCCAAGCGGTAAGGCACAGGACTTTGACTCCTGCACGCGTCGGTCCGAATCCGGCCACCCCAGCCATGTCGATTGTTCGTAACTGTTGTTGGGAACAATCGATTTTTTTTGGTTTACGAAAAAAGAAAATCCGAAAGACTCTCTTTTCGGACTATATACCAAAAAGCTTTCGGCGTAGTCGCGTTAGTTTACAAAGAATTTGACCTATATAGGGGGTATCATGGTATGAACAAAACCTATGTGAGAGAGTACCGGCGCATGCTGTCGAATGCCGCGATTCATTGCGGCAAGGAATCGCTTACCGATGCGTCGGGGTACTTGCCGTATCTGATCGGCAACGGCAGTTTCGGCGGCTGCCTTGATCGGCTCGGTATGATGAATTCACTCTATATTTTGCAGATGCATTTCGGGCTTTTCGGGTCTGTAGGCAGATTCGAACCGCCACACACCTTCCGAAGCCTTCCCGAAAACTTTTTCACTCAAAATTTATTTACAAAAGTCATAAATGCAACGATGATTTGGACAGATTCGGACTAACGAAAAAACTTTTTCAAAGAAAAATCCAACCATTTAGCTATTTTTTGTTGTGTAAATTTTGTCAAATCGACAAATGATATCTTCATTCTAAGATTGACGTATGCTATAATATAATCATAAAAGCATAGGAGGATGACGATTATGAATATCGGAAAAAACATTGCAAAATACAGAAAAGCAAAAGGATTCACGCAAGAGGAATTGGGTGCAAAGCTTGGCGTAACCAATCAAGCGGTTTCGAAATGGGAATCGGAAGTTTCGATGCCCGACGTTATGCTTCTTCCCGAAATTGCAACCGCGTTGAATATTACATTGGATGATTTGTACGGCATAGTAAAAGAATCTAAAAAAGTATCGGTTTCAGCCGATGATTTTCCATCCTTTTGTCATCAGAAACTTATTGAACTGTTCTACCATAACACTAAAATGAGATTCACCCATATCGGTTCATCGGACAAAGAACAATTGGAATTTCAAATCAAAAAGTTAATGGAAGGTTGCAGAATCGGTTGTCTTTCCAATACGGAAGGTGCAATCGTAACAACGGAGGATTTTTCGTTCATTGATAACACCTATAAAGCCGCTAATAGCGAAAATGTCATTAAAAGTCAACCTAATGATTACACACTCATGTACTTGTCTGATAGGAATTTCCGAAAGGTTTTTTATTATCAGTACAAGACAGCTTTTGAAAAATCAAAGGCGAATAATACAGAATTTACTTTTGAGGAAATTATGAACGGTTGTAATCTTACAGAAGATGAAACCGCTGCGGCTTTGAGGCTCTTGAAGGATACGAAAATCAACGATGTTTATACCGATACGGAAACCAAAACGAAAAAATGCGTATTTTTGATTTCGAATGCTTTGTATGCTCATGCAATCTATAAACTTGCAGAATTACTCTCCGAAGATGCTTGTTGGGCGGTTGTGAGAGATACATCCATGATATCTGACTACGCTTTCGAAAAATAATTTTAGGCCTCGTTGCAAGCATGGCGTTGCGCCCCGGAAGATAGCGGTCAAGTGCAGCTCCCATCATCGCCAGAGGGTTGTTGTACCCTCGGCAAAATCCGTGTGCATCTAAATCGGCTTAACACGGCACTTGCATCTAAATCGGACACACATTGCATGTCGATTGTTCGTAACTGTTGTTGGGAACAATCGATTTTTTTGGTTTACGAAAAAAGAAAATCCGAAAGACTCTCTTTTCGGACTATATACCAAAAAGCTTTCGGCGTAGTCGCGTTAGTTTACAAAGAATTTGACCTATATAGGGGATATCATGGTATGAACAAGACCTATGTGAGAGAGTACCGGTGCATGCTGTCGAATGCCGCGATTCATTGCGGCAAGAAATCGCTTACCGATGCGGCGGGCGAGTCTTTTGATCCCGCATGGCGAGATATTGAGGAGAAGGGGTATGCGTTTGATCTGCTGAAGCATGACGGGATGCTCGCAACCTATGAGGGAGGACCGACGCCCAATCCCGCACAAAAGCCCCCCACGCAGTTGAATGCGCTGGCGGCACTGCCGCTGCCTTACGTGTATGAGTCGCCCGAATTTCGTGAAACTTACCGTCAGCGTTATGAAATCAGCGTGCATGCCGATCGGAATTTTTGGTTGGGTTGGTCATTCGGAAGTACGCTGCTCGCCTCGGTCAGAATGCGCGACGTGTGCGAAATTCGCCGCGATCTCGACAACATGCTGACCAATCCCGCATCCGAGATGCCGCAGTTTGATCGTGACTTTATTCAGATGTATGAAAGCGGCGGCTATGATTGCGATCAGAGCTATTTCCACACTGCCATGGCCATGGTGGTAACCGCCACAAGCGAGCTTTTCCTCCAATGCTTCGACGGGAAGTGCACCATTTTTCCGGTGGTGCTGACCGAGGAGCGCATCGCCTTCGACCGTCTGATGACCCCCTTTGATATGATTGTTTCGGGCGAATGCGAAAGCGGCACAGCGGAGATTATGCTGAGCGTGACACGCGATACCGAGGCAAAGATTTGTCTGGGTGAGGGGTGCCTTGGCAGCTACAGATTGGCAAACGAGGCGGGAGAACTCCTCGCCGTGACCGGCGAGCGGCGCTTCAATCTGCCTCTGAAAGTCGGAATTTATAGGATCGGGAGGTAAGAAACGCCCGGCAGTTAACTGCCGGGCGCGGTTGCACTTGTAATGTTTCGGTTCTATAGTAATTGTTGGGGTAAAACCAACAGATATTGCAAACAAATTGTAAAAAAGCAAAAAAGAAGAGCATATCTGAAAAAAATCTGATATAATGTTAGTTCCCACACAAAACACTATCGGAGGTTTCAGAT
>CAZDOX010000053.1:0-6983 GCA_964507155.1 uncultured Lachnospiraceae bacterium | reverse complement strand
GCATCTTGTTCCAAATATCCGCTATCTTCCAACTTCCCCGTGGTCAGCAAAGCTGCCACCGCGTCAATCAAACCGGTTCCGCACAGTCCAATCGGCGGCACATCTTGTTGCCGCTCCCCGATTTGATGAATGAGCAGAGAACCGTTTTTGACGGTGACGCGATCGATCGCACCGTCCACAGCCATAGCGCCGCAAGAAATTCCGGCGCCTTCCAAAGCGGGACCTGCCGCCGTCGAACAGCAGAGCAGTTTACCTTGGTGAAGTAGTGCCATTTCTCCGTTGGTTCCAATGTCCAACAAAAGCGCGGTTTTGTTGCCGTCGCAAAGACCGGAGGCAAGTAGTGCCGCGGTAATATCGGCGCCGATAAACGCAGAAATACAGCGGGGAAAGTAAGTTTTGACGCCGTTTTGCTCCACCGATTCGCCAAAGAAACGTCGAATGGCAAACGGAGCCGCTGCCAGCGGGGAAGCGTCGGTAGCTGTGAAAAAATGCAGCATAGCGGTGTTTCCCGTGATCACGCGGACCATGGGCATGGGCATCCGGGTCATAGCGCAAAGCTGTTGCGTCATTTGATTCACGCAAGAGACGATTTCCTCTTGCAACGCCGAAAGTCCGCCGTGAATGGCAAAATCCACGCGAGAAATGACGTCGGCTCCGTGTTCGCGCTGTGGGTTGGTGCGGCAAAGCGCGCCAAGCTGTTCCCCCGTGGATAATTCGTATAAATAGCATGCCACGGTGGTGGTTCCGATATCCACGGCCAACCCCGTTCCCGTGCCGCCTTGCGCGTTTTCCGAAAAACGGGAAAAATCTGTGGAAAAACCTTGTGTCACCCCTTGCATTTTGGGTTGTTCTGTGGTATAATAAACGGTAGATGATCCAAGAGCGTATGTAGTACATGCCAAACGATAACTTTCATTCTTCGCGTGCGATGAATGAGCGCGTTCTTCTTCGCTCATAGGACTGAGAAGACCGGTAGCGCGGATGAGACACTTTCCGCACCGACCGCGCCCGCCGCACGGATGATCTTGGTGTAGGCCGGCTTGGCGCAAAACGTCGGACAGCAGCACGCGCGTCCCCTCGTCGTACCGGGCGCAATATAGGGTTTCTCCCGCTTCGTTGATCACTTGAACGGAAAATTTCATGCATTTACTCCTTTCCGTTTCGTCATTTGAAATTGCTTGATGCATCGAATGTATCAATAGTATACCAGAAATTCCATCAAATTACAAGAGGAAGACCGGAAAAACGCGACGGTTTTCAAATAAATTTAAGATTTTACTTCTTACTTCTTACTTCATACTTCGGTTTGAAAGAAATGATCATCAATTTAAAAATCGATGGTTTGCCGAATCAGGCAAAATCGTAAAAAAACGGAGGGTATTTATGCAAATATTGGAAGAAATGAGCGCCCTGCTGCAAGCCGGTCGCGCCAAGAAAGTCGTGGAACTGGTCAAACAAGCATTGGCGGAAGGCATTTCCCCGCAAACCATCATGGAAGAAGGACTTTTGTCCGGTATGGCTGTGATTGGAGAGCAGTTCAAAAATAACGAGATTTACGTCCCCGAGGTGTTGATCGCCGCGCGCGCGATGACCATGGGCATGGCAGAACTCAAAGAGCCGCTGGCACGCGACGGCGTTCAGGCAAAAGGCACGGCAATTGTCGGAACGGTCAAAGGCGATCTGCACGACATCGGAAAAAATTTGGTGAAAATGATGCTGGAGAGCAAGGGATTGACCGTTGTGGATCTTGGCGTCGACGTTTCTGCCGAGGCATTTGTTGAGGCTGCCAAGGAGCACCGGGCGGATGTCATTTGCTGTTCCGCGCTGTTGACCACGACGATGGGCGAGATGCAGCGTGTGGTGGAGGTTGCCACAGAGCAGGGAATCCGCGATCAAGTCAAGATTATGGTCGGCGGCGCTCCGGTTTCCGAGTCGTTCTGCCGGAGTATCGGCGCGGATATATACACCAACGACGCTGCCAGTGCGGCGGACGCGGCGCTTCAGGTTTGCTTGGCCAATCACCCTATCGAATAAAAATCAAGATAAAAAAGATAAAAAAGAACATTCACACGATAAAAACAAAGTGAATGTTCTTTTTGTTTTTAGCATTTATTCGCGAAGCGTCGGGAGGCACCGAGGGTGTCGGGCAGCTGCCTCAATGCTCTCCGATTTCTTCAAAGCTGTCGCGGGCGCGGAAAATCAGAGAAATACACCAAATACCCGCCAGTGCCACCACGGTATACACAATTCGGCTGATTAACCCGGTTTGTCCGCCGCCGAGCCACGCCACAAGGTCAAACTGAAACAGCCCGATGCTGCCCCAGTTGAGCGCACCGATAACCGTTAAAATTAATGCGATCCGATCGATCAGCATAACATGCACCATTCCTTTCTTTACGGCAACAAGCACATTTTTTTGCGGTGTTGCTTTTGTATACGGAGAATAGGATCCGTTTATTCAAAGTATGGTCTGTCTGCTGTTTTTTTATACTTGAGCGAAAAGTAAAAAAATTATTGCCCGTATTTCCAATCAATATAAACGGGAATTGCCGACCAACCGTGGCAAAGACTGCCGGCATGATCAAAATCGCTCTCGCCTTGCAGTGTTTCCCAAAATGTCGTGGCACCTGCTTGCAGCATAAATCCAAACTGCTCGCGAATTTCGCGGTGCGCTAAGGGAAGGTAGGAAGAATCTGCCAAAAGCGCATCATAGCGGAAAATGCTATGCGACAGAGTGACCGGATAAAGAGTTTGGTCATAGGCCAAGTGTTCTCTTGCACGCTTGAGCTGATCTGTCGGGCATGCCCCGCACAAAATGGCAAGCGCCAGAGTCAATTGCGCACGATGATCATGCATGCCGTCCCGCAACCGAATATAACTGTCGTATACGCCGTCCGCTTCGTTGTAAAAAGCCGCATGGATCGCCTGATTGAGCTGAAGTTGGTGACGTTGAATGATATCGCTCTCGTCTGCTCGCTGCAGCATGCGGTATAGGCGTGACAAGGCGCCGAGCGCAAGGGAAACAAAGCAACACAGCGGCGCGTCGTAGGTCATATCTTCCGGTTTGACACTGCCGGAGATACTGCCCGCCAAACCGTCTTGCCATTCGTAAAAATTCCAGTGCTTTTCCAGCGGATAGCAGGTAAGTAATCCCGTTTTTGCATCCATTTGCGCCAAAAATCCGTCAACAATGGAGCGGGCGGTCGGGAGCAACTCGCGTGCGGTGACCAAATCATGCGTAAATGTCGCATATTCTTCCAACTGCACCACAAACATAGCGCTGAATGAGGGGATGGTAATGGAACAGCGCGCCGGTGAACATAATTCCAACAGATGGTCTTCTCGCAGCGATTGCGCCATCAGATATAGAGACGCGCGCGGCGCAGCGGTCTCTCCGAAAGCGTAGTAGCCGCAGAGCATTTGATTGCGAGAATCCATGGTATACAGCGCTTGCTCGCGCCAAGGACAATCTTCGTAGTGATCATGCAGGCACAGCCGCAGGGTGCGAAGTCCCGTTCGATAGATCGCAACGTCCAAATCGTCGGCGTGGGGCAGCGGGCAAGGTTTGGCAGCCGGTAACGGATAATCCACGGAGCGAACCCCGGCATAATGTACAATAAAATCACCGGCGGCAGCTTCCATGTGCAACTGCAAATAGCGCAAACCCAGACGACGAAAGGGGTAGAGCAGGGAGTTTCTTCCCTTTTTCAAACGACACCGTGCGGCAAAGCAGCGTCCGCCGACAGAGGCGCGCACATGACCGTCGGCAAGATGTTCTCCCCATCCGATCAATACCGAACAATCATTAGAAACCTCTATGTCCAAGGTTAAAAAACCGACTTGCTCCGCGGATAGGTCGTAGATGTGGCAGATACCGTCCGATAGAGTACCGGGATTCTGTTGATCCGAAAGCATTGCACTTTGAATCCGCATGCCAAACGATTCTGTCGGGAGAGTAGCGTTTTCCACGTAATATGCTTGCCGAATCAAGCGACTTGGCACCGCGTCTCCCAAAACCAGCGGAGCTATCGGGCGAGGCGCGCAGGTGAGCGGCATATCGGCCAACACTTCCGTTTGCGCGCGCGCTCCGCACAGCGGGGCACATAAATCAATATCAAAGGTAAAGCCAAGCTGCCCTGTGATCAGCGGAACGTTTCGGTCGTGGTGGCGATCGGTAAAATAAAGCTCCGTTTGATCATTCGAGTGCCAAACAATGGCGTTTTTATGATCGCTCAAAGAAAAAATCACGCCGGCGCGTTCGCGTCTGTCGGTGGACGAATCGTGGTTTTGGGAAGTTAGCACCAAATACAAGCGTCCCCCCGCAATGAGCTCGCAAGAAATATTCCGTGTTTCGTACACTTTGTGCGCAGCATAATCCGGATATTGTCCAAACGCTACGCATTGCCATGTCTGATCCCGCTCGCACCAAAGCGCAAAATCCGAATCTACGCTGATGTGTAAGGTCCAAGTGCCGTCCGCGTTGTCGGGAACCGGGCAGGGCGCCCGTGCGACCAAAAACATATTGGGGCAATCATAGTCTTTTGCCCAGATCCACTTGGCTTGTTTTAATTGTTCGTTCATATCGATAGGCTCCGTCCGTCATGCGGCCATGCCGCGCATATTTCACCGTTGTTGTAAAGGCACGCATGTACGCATGCACGCATGCTTTTTGGAACATCGGGATGTGTTCATTATAGCACACTTTTTTTCTTGTGTCAACGTTTCGCATCCGGTGCGCTTGAAAAATGCGGATAAAAAACCGAGAAAAGTCCCAAAAAACGAAAAAAATATGAAAAAATATGAAAAAAACACTTGCAAAACGAGAAAAAACATGGTATAATAGTATCGTAAGATATTGTAAGGTCGTGAGTGGGTTCAATCGAATCCACTTTTCCTTTGTAAAAAAGATCGACCGATTTCAGTTTTCAGATATCAGATATCAGATTTCAGGCGGAAAGTTTGCGACTTTCTTTTGCGCCGGGCGGCGCAAATTTCCGATTTGCGGAAAACGCAAGGCTTTCATCATTCCAAATGAAAGGAAAGGTCAAAAAATGGCAAATAAAAAAGGCGGCATTGCCTCGGTGGTCAGCGAATTGGTTCGTCCGACGGCAGAACAGCTGGGGTACATTCTCTGGGATGTGGAATATGTGCGCGAGGGCGCGGATTATATTTTGCGGATTACCTTGGACAGCGAGCGCGGGATTACGTTGGATGATTGCGAGCGCTTTAGCCGGGCGATCGATCCGCTTTTGGACGAAGCAGACCCGATTGCCGACGCATATCATTTGGAGGTCAGCTCTCCCGGCATCGAACGGGAACTGAAAACGGTGGCACATATGAGGGCCTGCTGCGGCATGAACGTCGAGGCAAAGCTGTTCTCCCCGTTGGACGGAACGCGCACATGGACCGGCGTCTTACTTGGCGTGGAGGAAAATGAGAATAAAACGGTACGCTTGCAATTGAGCAACGGGGAAGAAAAAGAAATTCCCTTGGCAGCCGTCAGCCGCATGCGTACAATTTACGATTTTACATCGGATTCATAATCTGATCACACCCATGGATTTGGGATAAATTTTAAGGAAAGATCAAAGTTTGAAAAAAGGAATGGCATAACCATGAATCAAGAGTTTTTTAACGCGCTGGATCTGCTGCAGAAAGAAAAAGGCATTGAGCAAGAGTACATGTACGAAAAAATTCAAGATGCACTGACCGCGGCATATCGAAAAGAATTTGGTGCCAATGCGGAAGTGCGTGTTGACATTAACCCGGAAAAGAAAGATATCAAGGTGTATCAACGAAAAACCGTCGTGGAAGAGGTCCTCATTCCCGAATCGCAGATTTCCCTTGCCGACGCGAAAGCCATCAGCAAGCGCTACGATTTGGGCTCGGTCATCGAACATGAGGTGAAAACGAAAAATTTCCGTCGCTTGAGCGCTACCGCCGCGAAAAGCGTGATCATTCAAGCCATTCGTGAGGGCGAACGAATGGTAATGCAAAAAGCCTATGAAAACAAGAAAGAAGAAATTATCACGGCGACCGTGCTTAAGATAGACGAAGAAAACGGTGCCGTTGTTCTGGAGACCGGAACCAGCACGGTGGTTCTGCCCAAAAACGAGCAGATCCCCGGCGAATCGTTCTACGTCGGTCAACGTTTGAAAGTATACGTATGTGAGGTCAATCGCGAATCGCGCGGTCCGCTGGTTACCTTGTCTCGTTCTCACGCCGGATTGGTGCGCCGTATGTTTGAGCTGGAAATTCCGGAAATTGTGGACGGAACCGTTCTGGTGAAAGGAATTGCGCGCGAGGCGGGTTCTCGAACCAAGATCGCAGTCTGTTCCCGCGATCCGGAGGTGGACGCGGTCGGCGCTTGCATCGGAAGCCACGGCATGAGAATTGCTGCGATTACCGAGGAGTTGCGCGGTGAGAAAGTCGACGTGGTTCAGTACGACGAGGACCCGGTGAAATATATCGCCGCTGCCCTGCAGCCGGCAAAGGTGATCAGCGTGGAAATGACCGGAGAGCGCGCTTGTAAGGTGATCGTCGCACAAGATCAGCAATCGTTGGCGATCGGCCGTCAAGGACAAAATGCACGTCTGGTCGCACGTTTGACCGGACATAAAGTCGATATCAAGACGGAATAAGGGCATGCCCCATGTCCCGATTCCCGGTTAGGAGGAAAGCGGATGTCAGCTAAGGCTGTACCACAAAAAACACGAAAAATTCCCATGCGGCAATGTATGGGATGCAACGAGCATAAGCCAAAGATCGAACTGCTGCGGGTGGTTCGTTCGCCCGAGGGAGAAATTTCTTTGGATTTTACCGGACGAAAATCGGGGCGCGGCGCTTATTTGTGTCGAGACGTCAAATGCTTGCGGCGGGTGAGAAAAAGCGGAAGAGCGGAACATGTGCTCGGCGTGACCATTCCCTCCGAGGTCTACGACGAAATGGAAAAAGAGCTGCTGCTGGATGCCGCGCTGGAGGGA
>CAZDOX010000052.1:0-7074 GCA_964507155.1 uncultured Lachnospiraceae bacterium | reverse complement strand
GGGGCGGAACCATCTCATACGCCGAAGTTTCCGCCCCGCGCCCCACCTCCTTGGCTGGGCGGTTGACGGTGGGATGGCTGAAATTTTTTGCACAGCCTTTGGTACAACAGCCACCCTTTTTTATAAAAAGTTCTTGAAAAGGGGTGCGGGGAAAAACTTCTTTTAAGAAGTTTTTTCCCGCCTCTATCGCGTTCTCTTGCGACATAGACGTTCAAACAGCAATCGTTATGAAGAACCGAAAAAATAGAAAAAGGAGAAATTTCCGTCCGGAAGTTCCTCCTTTTTCATGTTCAATTGATGTTGTTCTTCTCAAAACGCCTCAAGATAGTGCCGCAAAGGCGCGAAGTCCGCATTCACACAGCGCGTGGTCTTCTTCTCCGGTCCCGCCGGATATGCCCAAGCCGCCGACAATGGTGTCGCCGATTTTCAGGGGCACGCCGCCGCCAAAGCAGACCATTTTGTCGACGTTTTGCAAGCCGTAGAATGTCTGACCCGGCTGCACCAGTTCATACAGATCTTTGGTCGGCATTTTCACCGATACGGCGGTGTACGCCTTTTTGACGGCAACATCGTAGCTGACCAAGAAAGCGCCGTCCATGACGTGAACCGCAATGGGATTTCCCTCACTGTTGCATACGGCAATCACCGCCTGCTTGCCCATGGCTGCGGCACATTTTTCCACTTCCTCAATCAAACGCGTGGCAAGGGTTAAGTTTAAACCCAACGGGTGCGCGCCTGCCACCGACACCCGTCGCAGCACTTCCCCCACGATGGAATCAATCGGAGCGTCCTGCGTTGCGGCAGACGCAGACTGCGCCGCCGGGGAGGGAGTCGCTTCGGCTGCTTCGCGGCGAGCAGCTTCGTCATAATCGGCTTTTCGCGCTAACATATATAAATAGTCGGACAGGCGGTTGAGGTAAGCTTTAGCCGGCGCGGGAGCGGCATATTTACGATCCATGATCGCCAAGGTACGCTCGGCGCGGCGCGCCACAGTGCGAGCAACGTCCAAACGAGCGGACAGTTCACAAAATCCCGGCAGCACAAACTCATGCGCGCGCGGAAAAGAAGCCTCAACAATATCGATGATCGATTCCAAAAAAGCGGTTTCGTCGGCTGTGACCGTGTGCTTTTTGTTGCGCGGATCGGCGATCCCCGCCATAATGGTCATCAGAACTTGCTGGATCCGATCAAAATGTGCGGCGCATTTGGCGCCGTCCTGCGTGTTCATGGTGAACAAGTAGGCTTTGACCAACCCCATCTGCGACGTCAATTCGTCAATCACACCCAGCGCATGGATGCGCTCGTCCGCTTTTGAAATTTGTGTGGCGGACATCAGCGTTGTCATGCCGCCGTCCCCGTGTTTGGTATAAATTTTCATGTAAAACGCCTTCCTTTGCGAATTCGTCACCGCTGATCGCTGATCGTGACCTTGGAATTAAACATGAAAGATGGTTATTCTTCCATGCGAAACGGGACTTTTTTAATCACTCTTGCCGCATTGGCGCCGAGTTGACGCGCGACTCTCGCGTCGGCTTTTTGATAGAAAAAGAGCGCGGTTGTATCATCGGCACCATGACCGGGGTTCATCCCGCGGATGTGTAAGGAAATCTCGCGCTCTCGTACGCCGATCCCCACGCCGAGAATCGACGCTTCGCACGCCATGCGAGATAATTGAGCGGCGTCAGCGGTCGTCCATGGGATGATTTCGTATAAAATCCCCTCTTCCTCCACGCCGGCGCATAATTCTTGACACAACTGCGTGTCGGCGTGATGGGTATAGAGGACAATGGTTGGTTTTTTGACAATCATACGCCACGCTCGCTTCCCATAAAGGACAAGACCAAACCGGTCGCCACGGCGTTGCGCGGTCCCATGGTGCCGCGGATGTTTCCGCGCCCGCACACGATACGATAGGAGGCAAATTCTTCCATCAACATTTCCGGAATTTCAAAATCTTCGGCAGACCCGCCGACCAGAACGACGTTGGGAATTCGCCGCAGATCGTGCGACGGTGCCACTTGGCGCAGCGCGCGCAGCGCGTTGGTGACAAACACTTTGCGCTTGGCGTCCCGCCGCACTTGTGCAATCTTTTCCATCGGAATATCTTCATCAATGCGAATCATACCCTCCGGACTCATGAGAACCACGTGGCCGAACAAGCGAGGGTCAATGGAACCGTCAAAAAACTGCATTTCGCCGCTTTCCATGCGCAGATGAAACAAACTTTCCACCTTAGCCAGCGGATATTTTTTGATTTGCTCGGCGGTGGAACGCGCGCCAAGTCCCAGCTCGGTTTGAATCAAGAGCGAGACCAGTTCGCCGGCACCGGCACAATGGGTCAGCGACACCTTTCCGTCCCGATCAATGAGCGCCGCGTCGGTAGAACCGCCGCCCATATCCAAAATGGCGAGAGGTACGCAGGTGCCGGGGGTTGTCAGCGCTCCGAGGGATGCCATAACGGCTTCCACCCCGGCGATGACCACGTCCGTGCGCAGATCGGCAGATAGTACGTCGGCAATTTGCTGCATGGGCAGTTGTCTGGTGCGCACCATGGCAGCGACGCCGACCGCTTTTTCCATGCAAGTTTCGCCGGCAAGAGCGCCGGAGATGGCGACGGGGGAGAGCGTGTCCACCGCCAACATGTCGGTAATCCGCACGTCCGATGGCGACTCACCGCTCACCTGCGCCATGCTCTCGCGAATCCGCGAGAGCATTTGCCCGATGTTGGTGTCCGCCTGCCCGTGAATGTTGCGAATATCGCCCGCTTTCCCCATGGCTTTCATGATCGCTTCGGCGCCCTCGTCAATGTCGACGTGGGTCGGGGCGTCCGCGTCAAAGAAAACCGAGCCGGCAGGCAATATATTTTCTTGTATGTGATTTCCCGGCGTTTTGATGACCACCGCGCTGCGCTTTCCGATTAAACTTTTGGCAATCGGCGTTACGCTTTTGGTTTCGGCTGCGTCAAGGGACAGCAGCGTGGCAATGCCGTACGGATTGCTCAGCATGCGCACGGATTGACCGGGAAGCGCGACTTCAATCGCGGCGATTTTTCCCTCCGGGATTCGATCGATGTGGCGCACCTCATCGATAATAGGCATTTTTTTATGCAATCTGTTTTCCACCAAAACCGCTTCATCCGCTTGCAGAATCATGCCGCAGATGTTGGTGTCCGCCAAGATCCGGTTGACGCGAGCGGCAGCCGTTTCATAATCGATCTCACGCGGAACGGCAACCAAATAGGCAACGTTCGGCTTTGTCGTAAACAGATGGTCAAACAAGACGATCTCGCCGACCGCGCACCCGACGCCCGCCGGGGTAGCGGGATTGTGACCGATCATGGACGATTCGGTAATCACCGTTTCCGTAATGGTTTCCATGGCGGTGTCTCCGATCACGGGCGCCGCCTCGTTCAAGCGAACCAATGCCAGCTCGCGCATGTCGCGCCCGGCAGTCGAAACGGCGTCCTGAAGCGCGGCTTTGATGCCGTGAACGTTGGGCAGCGTTCCTTTGGTTCCCGTGGTCGGGCGCATGGCGCTGCCAAGAAATACGACCTCGCCGTTCTCGCGCCGCTCACCGATGCAGACTTCCGTCGTGGAATTGCCAATATCGACACCGGCAATCAGTTTCACAGCAATATTCCTCTTTTCTCGTAAACATCCGCTGCTTCACGTACCATTTTGGCACAGTGAATCGCATGATATTGCGATTCCAACTCTTCCGCCATGGCAAGCAGCTGCGCTTTGGTGGCGCGATTGGGGCGCAGCAGATTGTACATGGACAGAATGACCTTGTCCGGTACGTCGACCAGCTCCGCGGCGCGTTCGAAATTACGCTCCATGGGCGCGTTTCCCGCCTCTTTTGCCACTTGTCCTTGTTTGCGCAGCATTTCTTTGGATATTTTTATGTCTTCACCGGAAATTTCGCCGCGCTTAACGGCGTCCAACGTAATATCGTCCAACTTTTTTCCGGTTTTGGAGGTGATGGTTGAGCGTTCGTTTTCGCCTAACGGATAATTCATAGCTATTCAAAACCTCATCTCTCTGTTATTGCAACGGCCATGCGATAATGGGGTAATTGGGATCGACTTGTTCGGTCTCGGCAATGTGCATGATGGCCGCTTTCACTTGATATTTGGCGCGACACATGGGGTCGTTCACGCTGGGGATCGGCGTCACTTGCTCCCCTTTGGCGTATTTTGCCGCATTTTTTCCGATTTTTCGGTAGGTGTCCAACTGCATCAGCGGCGCTTGCGGGAATAATTCCAAATTGGACAGCGGGTACAAATCTTTTTGATGAATCACGGCAGTTCCTTTGGATTGTAATCCGATACCGATACCGGATCCGCTGATTTTTGCCGCTTCCAATCCCATAAAGCAGACATCGGAAGTTTTCAGCACCTTGACGACGCGGGGAATCATCCCCTCTTCCTCAATGCCGGCGCGAATTTCGCGGAGTACGTCTTCCAGCGGGATCCCACAGATGGTCGCGTGAATTTCTTTTTGAAATCCGGGTCCGACGCCGATGACCACCTCTTTGGGGTCATTTCCTTTTTGCGCCAAGGGCGCGCGGCTGTAGTCGGTCTTGACCGGATTAATGCGTTCGGTGCCCGCCATAGACGCGGGACGGCGCGACGCATTGGACGCATTGGAAGCTTTGGACGCTGCGGTGGTTGAGGCTGCTGCGGTTGCAGCGGCAAGGGGTGTCCCCTCAGCAGCCTGAATAGGGTTTAGAGCGGACAGAACTTTTTGAATCATTTCGGCGGGAACCACGCCGTCCAACTCGGCGGATTCTTTCAGCACCGCCTCGGTTACGCGCTTGGCAATGTCCATATCGATCGTTACGCCGCGGGTTTTCATGATCGCGCTGTCGTTGGTTGTTGCGGGAACCGTGGTAACGCTCTCTCCTTGCAGCGCGCCGACCACTTTTTGCACCATTTCTTCGGGGTTAACGCCCTCCAGTTGTTCCGCTTCTTTGATTACGGCAACGGCAATTTTACGCACAATGTCCTCGGTAATCGTCACGCCCTTGTGATGAGCAACCTCGGCGATACCGCAATAGGGCTTGGGCTCTTCGTCGTTCAAATAACCGACAACTTCGCGCAGCATTTCTTCCGGCTGAACGCCGTCCAGTTGCGCGGATTCATCCACAATCGCCTGAGCGATTTTTTTCATTACGTCTTCGTTTAACATATCAGTAACCTTAACCTTTCTGTTATGTGGTGTAGGAATCAGAGATTTTTGGGATCGATTTGATGAGGAATATCCTTAATTTCTTCCCAGCGTTCGCCGTCCAGACGGTAACCGGTACCGGGACCGGCGTAAGTGTTGGGCGTGTTGATGGCACTGAGAACACGGAAATTTTCGTCCAAAATGGCGGACGTCTGCATGTAATCGCCGATCACGCGCTGCTTGAGCATATTCAGAATTCGTTCTGCCGTGTCTTCATGCCCGGTTTCCGCCAGCGCGCGGCAAACGTCGATACCGGTGATCCCGCGTTTGAGCACGTCTTCCGCTGCCAGTAAGTCTGCGGGAACGTCTCGCTCGGGCGTGTCCTTGGAACCGTGCGCATAAACCACGGCTTCCACCTGCTCGTCGGTGATTTCGGTCAAGCCGAGATAAGAAAATACCGATTGAATTGCCTTGGCGGCTTTTCGCCGTACGGCAATGACGTCTTCTTCCAAGACGGGGCGCAACCCTCCGTCCACTTGAAGATCTCGTTGCAGTACGTTATAATCATCAAAATCTTCCGCGTCAAAGTTGGAACCGGCGAACATATTGTCGTAGTTCGGCTCCGCGGCATAGCCGGAGAAAATAAAATCGGTGCCCGGCATGAGTTCAATTAAAGTACGCGCGGTGCGTCGCGCCGCAGAGTTGGAAAAACTCTGGTCGTTTCCGGACGCACATTCCAGACCGAGCAGCGTCGCCACCAGATTTTCACCCAAAACCTCGCGAATGCCGGACGGAACCGAGGCGGGAACGGCAATGCAACTGATCGCGCCGTTTTGCGTGCCTTGCGCACCGGCGCCCTTGGTCACATATAAGCAGCGACATTCCAAGTACAGCATGGATTTTTTCTCGCTGTATCCCATTAAAACTTCGGAACCGGCGCCGGAGGTGAAGCGAACTTTTAAGCCGCGAGAGGCGTAGGCGGAATTCAAAAACGCCTTGGAATACGGCGTATCGTCACCGTCCACAAACACTTTTTCGGTTCCGTAAACGGAAACGGTTTCGGCATAGGTGGTTAGTCCGCGGATGCCCAAATCCAATTCCGTCGCTTCTTCCGAGGAACACTGGGTCAGGACGCCGGGGCGACCGACCTGCGAGCCGATCAAAATGGCCATGGCGGACAGCGGCGCGTAACGCGCGATTCCCATGGTGGTTTCTTCCTCCGCAAAGCCGCGCCAAGCACCCTCGGCTGCGTCGGCGGCAAGTTGAACCGGATCGTCCTTGAGGTTGGTGATGTGCGCTTGGTTGGACGGCTTGAGCCGCGCGCGCATTTTTTGCATGCCCATCATCAGTTCCACAATGTTCAGATGGTTGATGACCTCTGCCATTTTTGCCGGCGTAATCCCCGAACAGATTTTAAGAATTTCTTTGCGCGAAACGTGAATATCCACGATCTTGCGGGCGATTTCCAGCGAGGGGATGGACATGGAAACGGTCGCGCGTTGCAGGTTAATGGCATAGTCGGCAATGAACGTATCGATGAAGTCGAAGTCTTCTCGCTTTTTGCCGTCGAGCTCCACAACTTTCCCACCGACAATTTTGATGGACGGGATAGGATCGTAGGGACTTTTCATCGCCACGAACCCCATCTCCGGCCATTCGCCGATGTAACCGTCCAAATTGACCGGGCGGGCATCCAATATTTCAAATCGTTTTGACCTTTTCATGGATGGTGATTCCTTTCTTTGCTCTGCTGTTCTTTTCATTTTTTAACTTTTAACGTTTCGGAGCCGATGCGAATCCGGCGTCCAAGACGTTTTGCGCCTTGCGGCAAGAGGCTTTTCGCCGAAAAAAGAGCAAGCGGAGCAGATGGATAACGTCAATATCGTTTTCGTCTTTTGCCTATGGG
>CAZDOX010000051.1:0-7108 GCA_964507155.1 uncultured Lachnospiraceae bacterium | reverse complement strand
GGGATTGTGTCGCTTCCCAAACGCCAAGAAAGTCGCATCTGCCGATACGCTATGCGACTTTCTTGGCGTTTGGGAAGCGACACAATCCCAAAAATTGCTCCAGACGCACCACCGTCGCCGCGCCTTTGGTATCAAAACTCTTCATGTTTATTTCCTTTCCGGCAGATATCGCCACTTTGACGGGAAAAGCCGCAAAACCGCTTTTCCTTTTTTTACTTTTACACTTTTACTCTTACTTCTTGCTTGTCTCGGTTGCCCGAAGTGCTTACCATGCCATGTCCCGCTGCGCCGTGGAAAAGTGAAACGGTGAACTTTCATGGTGCCCTGCGGAAAGATAATTCGCCGCGTCGCTCATCACGCCGTATCGTAAAGCTTCCGGCGTATGCGTCAGGGCGTGCGGTTGATTCGATGCGTCCTCCGGGCGATTCGGATCGCATTGAATCGTCTCCATACAGCGAATCAGTTCCACACAACTTGAGGAAATCTTCAAGCGCGGTACACCGGTATCCCCGTGTAAATATTGCCGCAACGTGCGCCAGCCGGCAATTCGTCGATCATCGGCCATGCGCATGGGCGGCATGCCGGGAACAGTCTGCATCACAGCCACACCGGAAAGTCCGCTGTCCTGCCTTCTGTTCCACAAATCGGGAGAAGCCGCCACATATTCCACCACCCCCGGCGCCGTTTGCCAAAGGAGCATGCTTTCCGTCGCCGCCTCTCGCAACGTCAATCCCGACGCGCACCGCTCTCCCAAGACCCAAAGTTCCCCGTTTCGATCGCGTCCCAGCAGAAGCGCCGCCAAACGATCAAAGCCGTAGTCCATTGCCCCGAAATAGGCTTGGCAAGAGTGGCTGATGGTGGTAAATACGTGAAGTTCCTCTCGAAATTCCGGAAAAAATTGCCCGGCAAAGGTATCCCACTTGCCATACAGCCAGGCGTCCCGCAGTCGCGGCGGCAGCGACTTCAATTGTGCCTCATAATCGGGATCCGCCGCCATCAAAACGGGATTGTCCGACAATTTTGCCGCGATAAAACGGTAATCTTGCGAATTTTCCCCGTCGCGATATTCCCGATCGATAAAAAGCCTTTTCACCCAAGCATGACCGACGCCGCCCGGATTGCAAGTCAGATACATTCGCCGTGGATAATCGCCCACACCGCGCAAGCAAGCACGAAATACCGTAAACTGTTGTTCGGTCAATTGTGTTGCCTCATCAATCGCGATAATATCATATTCTTGCCCCTGGTAGCGCAGCACGTCTCGGTCACAATCGCAGTACCCTGCGTCAATTCGGCTTCCGTTGTCGAACAAAAAAGCACGAGAGCGTTCATTCCAAGTCAAAATCGCGTCGTATTCGCGAAGCATCGGATACAGATGATTGGCCCTTAGTTCTTCCAGCGTTCGTCGCAGCAACAAGCAGCGAATTCCCGCGTATCGCAAGCACATTCCCACCAATTTTCTCCGCAACGCCCAAGATTTTCCGCCGCCTCTGGCACCGCCATAAGCCGTATATTTGGCGCGGGAGGCGAAAAACTCCTCTTGCTTCGGATTGGGAACGCCGGCGATGTGTACGGTTTTTCTACGCATACGCCATCCGTCTAAACGCCGGACGCCAAGATATCGTGATCAAAGACCACCTGCGCCACACCGTCGACCGCTTCGTGCCCCTCACCGCTGTCGCCGTCATATCCCAATCGGCGTTTAAAGTACGCCGTGGTCAGCGACGCGGAATTGGCAGGCAATTTTGACGCGTTCAGCGCCTCATCTTCCAGCTGCGTCATCACCGCGTCGTAAGCCATCGGGTATTCCTCCCCCAACTCGCAAAACGTACGAACTCCGACGCCAAGATAGCGACAAAATCCGGCAAGATTGGGAAATTCCCCGCTTCGCCCCTCGTCTTCTTGATGGCAGCGCGCCAGATAGACGTGCAATTTTTGTTCAATCTTGTTTTCGGCCATCCACTCGGCTAAGGCATCACGCTTTTGCTCAATAGACGATCGAACCGTATGCTTTTTCTCCGACATTCATGAGATCACACTCCTTTCTTCCGGTGTGCCACCATTATAGCAAACAAAAGCGTGTCAAACAGTTTCACCTCGTGGCAAGGCGTGTCATGCGGCGCCCTCGCCGGTAGCAGATGGAACAAAAAGGTTCTTCATAAAAAATGGTGTTTGGGCAGATCCGATCGGCAGCATTTACTTTTACATTTTACAAAATCCGAACATCGTTTGACGGCGCGGATGATGACGCGTTCGCAAGAGAACGGCAAACGGCAGAGAAAAACTTCTTAAAAGAAGTTTTTCCCCGCACCCCTTTTCAAGAATTTTTATAAAAAAGGGTGGCTGTTGCTCGATAGACTACACAAAATCTGTTCTCATTTTACCGGCTGCCGCCCAGCCAAGGCGGTCCGTTTTTCCCCCGCACCGGGTGGTCATCGCCAAAATCACATAAAGTAAATGCCATTGTCCTTGCAAAATAAACGCCCAAGCACCAATTATGATAAAGAAACAAAAAATTCTCCGTGCCAACCGGAAATCCGGCTCACGGAGAACTTTTATTTTTTTTACTTTTTATTTTAATCGAAATAGCCGAGGCGATACAAAAGCTCTGCGGTCAACAAGCCGCCGCCGGCAGCGCCGCGCAACGTGTTGTGCGAAAGGCAGACGAATTTATAATCAAAATACGTGTCTTCACGCAATCTGCCGACCGTAACGCCCATGCCGCCGTAAATATCCCGATCCAACGCAGCTTGCGGGCGATTGTCTTCCTCAAAATAGGTAATGAACTGCTCCGGTGCGTGCGGCAACCCCAACTCTTGCGGTTTCCCGGAAAATTTCGCCCAAGCGTCCAAAATTTGTTCCTTTGTCGGCTTGTTTTTGAATTTCACAAAGACCGCCGCCGTATGACCGTCGGAAACCGGAACGCGAATACACTGTGTGGTGATCAGCGGCGCTTCCGCTTTGACAATTTTTCCGTCTTCGACACGGCCCCACACACGCAGCGGCTCCTGCTCGCTCTTTTCCTCTTCCCCGCCGATATAGGGAATGACGTTATCCACCATCTCGGGCCAATCTTTGAACGTCTTGCCCGCACCGGAAATGGCTTGATACGTGGTAGCGACGATCAGCTCAATTCCGAACTCACGCAGCGGCGTCAGCGCGGGAACGTACGATTGGATGGAGCAATTCGGCTTCACGGCAATAAATCCGCGCTTGGTTCCCAAGCGCTTTTTCTGCGCTTCAATGACGGAAAAATGATCCGCATTGATCTCCGGAATCACCATCGGAACATCCGGCGTCCAACGATTGGCGGAATTGTTGGAAACAACGGGGATTTCCGCTTTGGCATAAGCTTCTTCCAGCGCTTTGACTTCATCTTTTTTCATGTCCACCGCACAGAAAACGAAATCAACCTTTTCTTTTACGGCTGCGATATCGGCAGAATCCATAACGATCATGTTTTTCATCTGCTCGGGAATCGGCGTAGTCATCTTCCATCTGCCGTCCACCGCTTCTGCGTAAGGCTTTCCCGCCGTACGAGCACTGGCAACCAAAGCAGTCACCTCAAAATACGGATGACCGTCCAGCAGCGTCAAAAATCTTTGTCCAACCATGCCGGTTGCCCCTACAATACCAACTCTTTTTTTCTCCATCATAAAAACCAAACCTTTCCGCAATTCTTTTATCTCGTTATTTTGTTATTTCGTTACTTTGTAGTGTTTTCTCGGTACGCGACCGCGCTTTGTTGCGCCATCGCAAACTCCGGGAGAATTTCGCTTCGCAAAATTCTCAAAACGCGACTACACTTTGTTCGCGCCATCGCAAACTCCGGGAGAATTTCGCTTCGCGAAATTCTCGAAACGCGACCGCACCTTGTTCGCGCCATCGCAAACTCCGGGAGAATTTCGCTTCGCGAAATTCTCAAAACGCGGCTACGCTTTGTTCGCACATATTACATGCCGCGTATATTATACCATATTTTTTAAAAAAATGCAAGTAGATGATCCTTATCTTTCATTTTCACTTCAACGAATTATGCGATCACGTTATTAAAAAAACCGTTCTTTTTCACAAATTTTTGGGTTTATTCCATTTCAATCTCCATATGCGCTTCATTTCCCTCCGTTTAATTCGCGATAGGATCTGCAAGCATGCTTTCCAGCAATTGCACCTTGTCCTGCGAATATTCATACGCGCCGCGAAAATCTCCCGTTTCTCGACAGCATATTTCCAAATCCGTAAAAATATAGTACACCAGAGGCTTGCTGTTGGCAAAATCCGCATGCAGCAAACGCGTCAGCGCCGCATGCGCCACATCAAAACGACCATCGATCGTATCCAGATGCGCGCGGAGCAAAAGATACCAAGGATCGTCTGTGTCATCCCGACGCAAATACGCGTCGACGCGATCGCGATCGCCGGCGTCAGCCGCTTCTTTGGCTAAAATGTAGCGGCAAAAAGAATCTCCGGCGCCAAAAAACGGATCCTCGATCTCCAGCGACGTCTCCGAATACAAGCTGCTGGAGAGTTTGCGCAAAAAGCGAAAGTACAGCGCCGCGGTCTGACGCACTTCTTGCCGATTATAAACGACGCGTTCGCTGATGTTGACTGCGTCATCCAGCGCCGCGCAGCATGATTTTAAATGCCCCGCGTCCAACTCTTCCCGTGCGATCATCAAAGAGCATTTTGCCATGATGGTGTTAATTTCATCATCCGTTTCTCCGTCGCATCCGCGGCAAAGCGCCAAGCAAATTCTCGGATCTCCCTGCCCGAAGACCCGTTTGATATCCGTAATTTCGTTCATTTTGCGCCAGATACGGTCATCGTCTCCCTCGGCAAGCAAGAAGCCGGCGGGAACCTCCAAGCGCTCGGACAAGTACCAGATGGTCGGCAAAGACGGAAGCGCCGTTCCGTTTTCAATGCAACTGAGCATGTTTCTGGTAATTTGATCCCCTGCCAAGTCGCGTTGCGTCATTTTTCGCTGCAAACGAAGACGACGTATTTTTTCACCGATATGATTTTGCGTTATCATGTTCATGTTTTATGACCACTTTTCTTCGTTTCGGATCTCGCTCGTTTCGGAATGTAGATTCTCTCTCCTCGGGGCAAGTCAAAACACGCACCAAGGAAAGAACGCGTGCCGCTTGCACTCCGATAGGACCGACCAAACGAATCACGTCGGCACCGACCGAAAAAATCTGCTGCGTCACTCGTGCGCGATGTGCGCGATGTTCCCGACGGTTTGCCTTTGTTGTGTCCTCTGTCTCGTTTTCCGAGCCAAGCACCGCAGCCTCACGCTGTCGGCACCGACGCCGTTTGCGACCGCGACGGTCCCATTCCGCCCGCAGCGCCTCATTCTCGCTTTCCGTCGCTTGATATTCTTCCAAGCGCTGCGAAAGCGTCGCTATTTTTTCTTCCAAGGCAGCAATACGCGATTGATAGTCTTCCTCCGCTTCGGCAAAATCCGCACAAAGCGACGCCAGATATGCGTCCACCTGCCCGACGTGATACCCGCGCATGGTTTTCGGAAACGTGACGATTCGATTCAAACGACTGCGATCCATTCGTTGCTTCTCCTTTTATTTCGGTTCATAGCGATTTTCAGATGTCCGCGACGGCGCACTCCGGCGGCTCTCTTTTGCGTATCGGTCCGTCAGCGGCGAACGGTTCCCGACGCTGCAAAAATAGCGTCTACCAGCGCCTGCGTTTTCAGCGCTTCGTCCGCCATCCAACGCGCACGCGTGCCATCCGGGTCGTGATAGAAATCATTGATTTGGATGCTGTGGGAAGAGCCATAGCAGGCTTTCGCACCGCAGAACTGCGGTCCCTCCGAGCCTTTGATCGTCACCTCATGGCCGTCGGCGTAGCGAATGTGGCAATAGCCGGCTCGGCTTTCAATCCGCGCTTTTTCGCAGGTAATGTCCAGACGAATCGCATCGTCACAATCGTTATTGATCGTAAAATAAAACACCCCGCGCGCGCCGCTTTCAAAACGAATGACCCCCTCGGCGGTATCTTCAACTTCCGCCGCCGTGTCCCCGTGATGGGAAACCGTTGCGCGAACGCTTTCCACCGGTGAAGACGCAAAATAGCGCATCAAATCCAACGTGTGAATTGCTTGATTGATGATCACGCCGCCGCCTGCTGTCACATAGCGAGATCTCCAATCTCCGCTGGCATAGTAAGCATCATCTCGATGCCAACACACCTCGGCATGCAAATGCTTGACCTTACCGACGCTACCGTCGTCCAGCGCTTGCTTGATCGCCAAGTTTTCCCCGTTATATCGATTTTGGAATATAATTCCCAACCGTTTTCCGCATGCCTTGGCGGTGTCCACCATAGCCTTGGCCGTCTTATAGGAAACGTCCATCGGTTTTTCACACAAAACGTCGCATCCTGCCTTCAGCATTTCGATGGCAACGGGTGCATGCATGGCATGCGGCAGGCACAGATGCACCGCGTCCGGTTTTTCCTTTTCGATCATTTCATGGTAATCCGTATAGTATCGGCAATTCCCCTCTTGCGCGCGTTTTATCGCACGTTGCTCAATAATGTCGCACACGGCACACAGTTCGGTATTATCATTATCCAACAATCCGCGAATATGATTGGGGCAGATGACGCCGCAACCGATCACACAAACACGATATTTTTTCACGATCAAGCTCCTTGTCACATGGGAACATCACCCGCGCGGGGCATGTTCGGATTCTAAACGTATTATAACATAAAGCTACCGAAAATGCAAGGCGGTTTGTCATTTTTGTTCATAGAAATCCGCAAAAAAGGTTCTTCATCATGATTGGTGTTTGAGCGTCTATGTTGCAAGGGCAACGGCATTTGCTTTTACGCGATTTTGGCGTTGTTTACCGGGTGCGGGAAAACGCACCGTCGTGGACGTCGGTCCCCACGGAGCGCGGGAAAACGGACCGCCGAGGACGTCGGTCCCTACGGAGTGCGGGGAAATGACCGTCGGGGCACCGCCCAGCCAAGGAGGGGGGGCGCGGGGCGGGAACTGCGGCGTTTGAGATGGTCCCGCTCCCGCAAAGGAAACGACGGGATAGGAACTTCTTGAAAGAAGTTCCTCCCCGAACCCCTCTTCAAG